>JAWQFQ010000155.1:0-21974 GCA_035967975.1 Scytonema sp. PMC 1070.18 | reverse complement strand
CCTGTTCCCGATTCAGTATCTGTTAATTTAGCATAACAAGTACTGAAGAACCTTAGCTATTAGCAATTAGCTATTAGCAATTAGCTATTAAAAAGAAAAAATTTATGGAAATTAAAGAATCAAAATTTACTGAGCTTTGGTTGACAGAATCTAAAGACTTTACTCAAACTGAAACACTTGTCGCCAATCGCTTCAATCGACAGTACCAGGGAGAAACCTTTGAACTTCCTTCAGAAGTGAAAGCTATACCAATTTATCGAGATTGGCTAGCGGGAACTTTAAGTACAAAAATTGCGTCCCCCTTTTGGGAAGTACAATTGCCTAAAAAGAATCAGCGCTGTTTGGATATTGGTTGTGGAGTGAGCTTTCTCATCTATCCTTGGTTGCAATGGGAGGCTTTGTTCTCAGGTCAAGAAATCAGTACTGTAGCACGAGATGCATTGAATAGTCGCGGTCCTCAACTCAACTCAAAACTTTTTAAGGGTGTGGCGTTGGGGAGTGCTCAGCAATTACAGTATGATGACGCTCAGTTCGATCTTGCGATCGCAACAGGTTGGAGTTGCTACTACTCTATTGATTACTGGATTAATATGATGAACGAAGTTAAGCGGATACTCAAACCAAAAGGGTATTTTGTTTTTGATGTCCTTAACCCAGAACACCCACTGTCTTTAGATTGGGCTGTTTTAGAAACCTATCTTGGTACAGAGGTGTTATTAGAACCTATTGATGCTTGGGAAAAAGCGATCGCATCCGCAGGGGCTAAAGTGGATAAACAGTTGTCAGGCGAATTATTCGATCTCTACAAAGTTCATTTTTAAAATAAAGTCTTCAAATATCTCTTGTGGTACGGGCGTCTCGCCCGTGAGGAGCGCATATATTCCAACTACAAGTCCTGACACGTTGGAGGGCTCTCAACCGTTCGCCCCTACATTTGGTGGCGATCGCACTGTATGTGATTCAATACTTGAAGGTTTTGAGAAGATCCCCCCAACCCCCCTTATGAAGGGGGGCTTTAAACCCCCCAATTCATCGGGGGGCTGGGGGGATCAAAACGGGATGAGCACTACTAACCCTTGCAGTATTGGTATGTGATTCAACTGAGAAGCGCTATATTTGATATTCCAGAAACCCGGTATCTTTGAGATACCGGGTTTCTCGCCTTTACAAAGGATACGCAAAATGCGACATATCCGAAAATGCATAAGTCACTATTGTAGATATCTAATACAAGAAAGAAAAAGTTGAAACTTTTTCCTGAAAACAAATCTTTTTCATCCAGCCTATTTAGATAATAGAGGGATTATTAATGAACAACACACATCATTCACACAAGTATTGTCGAGAAATTGCTCCCGAAACAGGTACTGAGCGTCAACTTTCTTCTCAGAGAGTACGTCAAGCAGCAACACAAATTGCATTTGACAGAGGTGTTCCTGCTCATATCTGCAATGGTGAAGAACAGGACTATCGAGGTGAAGATGGAGAACTTAACTATATTGCCAACTTTTCAAAAGGCTTACCACATAACTACCTTGGTGAAGTAGACCGTAACGCTTATGATGCCTTTTTGAAGGCTTTGGAAAGAGGTAGACCGGAAGACTTTGAAGCTATTCCTTTAGGTGGGAAGAGGAAGTTCATTAATCCACAAGCAGGGTTGAGTTTTGACCTACAAGGTCCTGATGGTCATGCAGTCACTATACGTCCTGCACCTCGTATTGATTCAGCAGAAAACTCTGCTGAAATGGCAGAACTTTATTGGATGTCACTTTTGCGCGACCTCAATTTTACTTTCTTCAACAACAATCCCGAAGTTGTGGAAGCTGCTGCTGATTTGTCAAAGTTCTCTGATTTTCGAGGACCCAAGGTTGAACGCCAAACCAAAGATGGTGTTCAACGTGAAGTCACCCCAGAGACTCTTTTCCGTGGTAACTATGATGGTGATTTAGTTGGACCTTTTGTTTCCCAATTTCTGCTCAAAGATATTCCCTACGGTTCACTGACTATCTCTCAAAGACAAAAAACCGTAATGCCTGGAGTTAATTACATGACTAACTATAACTCTTGGCTGCACGTGCAAAATGGTGGCTTAACAAGTGGTGATTACTTTGATCCTACACCCCGATATATTCACAATATGCGGGATTTAGGTCAGTATGTTCATGTTGATGCTCTATACGAAGCCTATCTAAATGCTTGTTTGATTCTCTTAGGGATGAATGCACCAGTGGATGAAGGTAATCCTTATAGAAAGTCTCGGAATCAAGTGGGTTTCGCTACCTTTGGTGGTCCTCACATCCTTAGCTTAGTGACTGAGATAGCGACTCGTGCGCTTAAAGCTGTATGGTTCCAGAAGTGGTACGTGCATCGTCGCCTACGTCCTGAGACATTTGGCGGACGGGTTCATAACCATATAATTGGAAATGCAACTTACCCGATTAATGCAGAACTATTTCAGTCCAGTGTTTTGGAAAAAGTCTACAGCCGCTACGGAACATATTTGTTACCAATGGCATTTCCTGAAGGTTCTCCAACTCATCCGGCGTACGGTGCGGGACACGCTACTGTAGCTGGTGCTTGTGTGACAATTCTCAAAGCCTGGTTTGATGAATCTTGGGTAGTTCCTAACCCTGTTGTTTCAAATGATGATGGTACCCAGCTCATTTCATACAGTGGTACTGATGCGGGACTTATGACTGTAGGTAGTGAATTGAACAAGCTTGCTGCTAATATTGCCATTGGTCGGAATATGGCTGGCGTTCACTGGCGAACAGATTACACTGAGTCCGTGAAACTTGGTGAAGCAGTTGCTATTGGTCTTTTACAAGAACAAGCACTGACTTACAATGAAGACCACTTCTTCACTTTAAATAAGTTTGATGGCAAGAAAATTAAAATTTCTGCATCTGGTATAGTCGAAAAGTGGTAATGGCTAGTTGCTAAGAGGATGTTTTAAAAGTCCTCTTGTTGGTAGCAAAACGTTCTAGATCCACCATTATCCCCCTTAAAAAGGGGGACTTTGAGAGTATTTTCCCCCCTTTTTAAGGGGGGCTAGGGGGGATTTGGATACAAAGGTAGACTTTACAAACATCCTCTAATGGCTAATTACTAACAGTCACTACTCCAATTAAATTTAAGTTGCTTAGTATATTTGTAGCTTCGGTTAGTTGGAGGGGGGTGACATGACCGAGACGTCCTACCATTACAATACCATTGCATAAGGTGGCTATCATTCTGGCATCAACTGTCCCTAAAATAGAAGAGGTATCTATTAACACAATATCGTAGGTTTGCTCAAAAAACTCAAGTAATTCTTTCATCCGTCTAGAACTCAGTAGTTTCACTGTATCTTCTGGTGTTTGTCCAGCAGTGAGAACGTCTATGCAGGGATGAATTGGCTGAACGTATGTTTTAGCAGCGCTATTTGTTTCCTCAAGCAGTAACAAAGACAATCCCCAATCATTAGGTAATCCCAACATCTGATGGAGGCTTGGTTGACGTAGGTTAGCATCAATGAGAAGTACTCTTCGATGTCTACGAGCCGCACTGATTGCTAGCCCTAAAGCAATAGTTGATTTACCTTCTTTTGATACCGCAGAAGTTAACATCAAGGACTTACAAGGTACGGAAGACTTTAGTTGAATGTTTTGGTACACCATATCAAGGACTTCATGAGACGGTGACATAGCATAGAGGTCTAGCAAAACCTGTTGTTCAGGAATTGCTTTTAATAAGGAGTTCGGTAATATTTTTCTTACCACGGAAGGTACAAACAATTTTTTATTCGGACTCCATTGTGGTAGTCTTGGTAATGTTCCTAAAATAAAGAGGTTAGTTAACTTCTGCATCTCTTGAGGAGACGAGATAGCATCATTAACAGCTTCTAATATGAAGGCGGATGCAACACCTAAAATTGGTCCCAGTAATGCTCCTATGAGTATAAACAGAAACTTGCTGCTGCCTATATAAGCTCCTCGTTGGGGTTCTTCCAATACCTGCAAATCAAACCCTCCCTGAGCTACCATCAACCCTATAGATTGCTGCATTTGAAGAAGATGTTCTAGTGTTTTGCGATGAGTTTGCACCTCTGGTAACAAACGGTTGTACTCTGCTATCAAGCTTGGGTATTTATTGAGGTCCGAACGAATTTGCTTTTCTGAGGCTGCTAAACTCTTTTCATTAGCATGCAATCCTAAAAGAGTTGTTTGGACTTGAATTAGGTCTTCCGTCAGGTTTTGGTCAACCTCTGTTATTTGGTCGGGTATTTGTAGTATTGTTTCTTGATTGTATAACTGTGGTATAAGTAACTGCTTTGTTTTGAGGACGGTATCTGATTCCTCTCCCTCGGTTTTGTCTTCTAGCGATCGCTCTATTTCTTTTTGCAATAACGCCATCTGGTTATGACGCTGTTGTAAGAGTTTTTGTACTGTTGGATAGTTATCTGTGTAGTGTAGTCTGACTTGAGCCAAAGCCAGTTCTGTCTTTTGAATCTCACTTAACAGCGTTTGGTATTGGGGTGACTGACTCAAACGAGAAGAGGTCAGTGAATTTTGAGATAAAGCACTTAGTTCTTTTTTAAGATTGTTATAACGAGCTTGAGTATCTTGTAACTGTGCGCGAATAGTTCTGATGTTGTTTTGAACATCAGCCAGAGATTCTAAAAGAATTTTACTTTGCAAATCAGGATCGAGTAAATTATGCTTCTTTCTAAAACTTTCTAAATTCTTCTCAGCTTGAGCTATTTCGCTTTTCACTTGAGGAAGGCGCTCGTTAATAAAAGAAAGTCCGCGAGAAAGGCGCTGTTTTTGCTGGTCAACTTTGTAATCTTGATAGACTTTGTAGATAGCTTGTAGAACTTTTTGTGTCTTCATCGGCTCGTCACCATGAAAAGACACTTCAAAAACTTGGGTTCGCTGATTGTTGTTTGTATTGCTTTCTACTTTAGTCAGCGCCAAACGTGGTGCTTTATCCTTTTGACCCTTGATATCTTCTACTTTAAGATTAGGATATTCAGAGCGTAAGGAATCCACCACTTTTTGTATCAATTTATAACTCAGCATGAGCTTTAGCTGAGGAGTGTAATCAAAAGCCTCAGAATTAGAGCCAGTCAATTTACTGTCTACACCTTCCTGACCAAACTGTATTCCGTTATAGAGGTTGGAACTGACTAGTATCTGCATAGAACTCTGGTAAGTTGGTTTGGTAAAGAATGCTAAAACACTTGCGATCGACATAATTGCACAAGCAACGCTTAAAATTTGTCGGCGTCGGTTCAGTAGAATTTTAGTGATTTTTCTAACCTCAACAGTGTTTTTTTGTGATGTGATAACTATATTTCCACGTTCCAATCCAATATCAGCCACTATCAAATTCCTCTCATATCAAATAAATTGATGTTCTAGATTAAACGCTTACCTTAATGTAGAATTTCACGAAGCATTTAGGATTGCTATAAGTGTTTTAACGGAATCATAAGTGAAGTGTAAATGACTTTCTGTTAAACCATGCATTGTTTCTAGTCTACACAACTCGCCATTCTTCAATTTTGTCTGTTCTGTAGTTTCATTTCAAGCTAATTCAAAATAGTTGAACAGTCAATACCTTTCATTCATCTTCAAAATATTATTAATCATCTTTTTTGTATAAACAAACAATACTTATTTTCTCAATGAAGAAGTTTCTTATCTTTTTGGGTAATAAATGTTGCAGTAGATGTAAGCAAATTATCCTTGATTGCATGACAAAATATGTCATAATTATTACGCGATTTCTAGAAACCCGGTTTCTCCAAGAAACCGGGTTTCTGGGGCTTCTAACCGAGCAGTATTGATTGTGGAGCAACGCGTGCAAAAATTATTATTCAATAGTTACAATAAATAAAACAGTAGATTTTATTACAAATTACATTTACTGAAAGTAAAAAATCACATCTGGTTCTATCGGTAGTTAACAACTTAACAGCCTGCTATTTGTAGGCTTACTTACCTAAATAAACAATCAATATCAAAAATTATTAAGTGTTTTGATTATAAACAATTAAAGATTGTATAAAGACTTCTAGAATTATGCGGAGAATAAAGAAAATTCCCTGTGGGAACAGTCTGTGCTCACAAGTTCCTCAAATTTGTCCTTTACTGTTCAGATACAGTCACTAAGGTACACAGTGAGGAGAAAAGATGCGATCGCCACTACAAATCACCTTCCACAACATTCAACAGTCAGATGCGGTTGAGGAAAAAATTCGTGAATGTGTCGCTAAATTAGAGCAATTTCACCACCGCATTACAAGTTGTCGAGTCGTTATAGACGCACCCCATCAAAATCACCATAAGGGCAAACTTTATCACGTACAAATCGATTTAACTATACCTGGTAGAGAAATCGTTGTGAATCGCAATCCATCTAATCACGAGAGCCATCAAGATATTTATATAGCTATTCGGGATGCATTTGATGCTGCTAAACGTCAACTAAACCCGACAGGAGTCCCACACTGAACCTGGTACTCCAGGTCAGTGTTTGGGAGGAATGTCGGGGGAATTGCTGCGCGTCCTCTGACCAATTTTTACCTTCGGTAAAACAGGAAAGGGGATAGCGCAGCAATTCCCTATTTCCTAGACTGCTACGCATAGACGTGAACTGCGTTGCAATAACAAAACATTTTTAGGGTTAAACTGTCCAATTCTTGACCAATTGTGGTCATAAATGGAAACGTTTTTAGTTTTGGGTGTGTCAGTAAACCCACCAATCCAACCACGGATTACCTTGCCCTTAAAAGAGGTCTGAACATAATCACCAGACCTGAAACCAAAGGGTGTAATTGTTCCTCCCTGACGCTTCAGGACGCCACCCTTTGAATAGTTTTCTTGGTGTAGCTTTCTCCTGAATAACTTAGGGCGAGTAATTACAAAGAATGGTGCTGGAGTTACCTTGCACTCCCCTACCCAATCATGTCCGTGAGTATTGGGAGTAGAAAATTTCACGTATTCTATAAAAGCGCTTGACGCTAGAGCAATAGCGTCATTTGCATGAGTTTCAGGAATTTGCTTTGACTTGTCTAGTTTATCTTTTACAAGCCCTAATTGGTTGCGGTATTTTCCAGTGTCTCGTGAATCAACCTCCACTACTGGTGCAATTCTAGAAGCTGGCTTTCTGAACCATTCTTGACCAACAGTCACAGGTGAAATGCCTTTACCATTTTTCTTAGAATCACCACCACAAGCCTCATCTCTAATTTCTGAAATGGGAAGGATTTTTGCCATTTCTGTTAGAATTCTCAGATCCATTTCTCGATTAGCTTTAACACTTGGAGCCATCTTATTTTTCCTACGATTAGAAAACCTTTTCTGGCGATGATTCCTTAGTTTAAAAGATTTCTTGCGGTCAATTCTTTGACCTCTGCGAGTACGTCTTAGCTCGGCACGCTTCGCCATCTTTCCGGTAACCGACTGACGGTCTTTACTATTCTTTTTTGATTTATAAAAACCGGGCAGGCAAGCATGGAATAATGCAATTGTTGCTAATTTAGTTTGAAAAGCTATTCCTGTAAACGCCTTACCCCTATCCGTTCCCGCTACAATCGGCTGTGTCTTGTATCCCGATGGAAGAATTGCTAATTGCACGTAGAATACGCCTAATTTGTTGCGCTTCCCGACTGCTTTGCCCGACTTGATCCACTTTCTTGCTCTTGCACAAGTCGTGGGCATTAACGGTTTCCCGTTTGGATCTACTACTGGTATTCGTGTTGCTTGTTTCATGGAGATAATCCAAATTATTTGTGTTTAGACATTCGTCCGTCCCTTCGGGCAATTTGGCAAGCGTATCTCTCGTTCACGACCGAGCCATAAAGAGGTACAAACTAGGAGAAATATCTGTACGTTTAGCCTTACCAAATCTCGAAGCCCTAACCAACTTTTGCGTTGCGTACCGTGAGTCTAGCCTAAGCTAGGAATTCCGCAAGCCTACACCTACCGCAAGCGGCAGTGTAGGTAGTTGACTTGCAAGATTACGTTCAATTACAGCGCAGTTGAACTTGACATCCTCCCCCTAATTCTATTAGGGGGAACACAATCAACCTAGTCTTGCTCTATAGTCTTCGTAAGAAAACCGTCGCCATATCTCGAATGTGCCATCTTTCTTTAGTATGCCAATTGATGGATGCACGACTCCGTTGAACATGGTAGTTTTCACCATCGTATAGTGCATCATATCCTCAAAAATCATGCGATCGCCAACTGATAAGTCGTCATCAAAGGCATAATCACCGAGAAAATCCCCTGCTAAACAACTGGAACCGCCCATGCGATACACTTTCTCTCCCTTCTGTGGTTCATGGGCTCCACGAATAACAGGCTTGTAAGGCATTTCTAGACAATCAGGCATGTGAGCAGTAAACGATACATCCAACATGACATTCGTCAGTTTAGAGGTGGGAATTATATCTTGAACAGTACTTAGCAAAAATCCTGTTTCCCAAGCGATCGCAGAACCTGGTTCTAAAATCAGTTCAAGATGAGGGTAACGATTGTGAAATGCCTTTAGAACTTCAATGGCGTGCATCATATCATACCCTTGACGAGTCATCAAGTGCCCACCGCCAAGATTCAGCCATTTGAGCTGCGGTAGAAAATGCCCGAAAAAGTGTTCTATGTGTGAGAGGGTTTTTTCCAATGCATGGGAATCACTTTCACATAAGTTGTGGGACAAGAAACCGTCTATACCCTGTGGTAACAAATTACCAAGATGCTCTGGAGAAATACCAAGACGCGTAAAAGGTTGACAAGGGTTATAAAGCGCGGTTTCAACTGGTGAATACTGGGGGTTAATCCGAAGTCCTACTGATGGTCGAGAAGGCGATCGCTCAATCACTGGTCTAAATTTTTCCCACTGACTTACGGAGTTAAACGTGATGTGGGAAGCATAGGAGAGAATCGAAGGCATATCCTCATCACGGTAAGCAGGAGAATACACATGAAGTTCCCCTCCAAATTCCTCCGCTGCTAGTCGCGCTTCCCAAAGTGAGCTGGCGGACGCACCGTGAAGTGACTTGCGTATCAATGGAAAGCTATGAAACAGGGCGAACGCCTTGAGAGCGAGAAGCACCCGTACAGGCGCTTCTTGTTGCACTCTTTCAAAAACCGCAAGATTTTGCTCCAGACGTGCTTCTTCTAATACAAAACAAGGCGATGGGATGGTCGCCAAAACTGAGTCCCTGCTCATTTAGTTTTCCTCAAAAGGTAATGGCTGGTCAATAACTTCATGCCAGGGAAGACCAAGAGGTCCGAGAAGTTTCATAAATGGGTCGGGATCGAGCTGCTCTACATTAAACACTCCGGGCTGTTTCCAGGTTCCATTCACTACCATCAGCGAACCGATCACCGCTGGAACTCCTGTGGTGTAAGAGATTGCTTGTCCACCAACTTCTTGATATGCCTTGCTATGATCGCAGTTGTTGTACACGTAGTACGTGCGTTCTTTTCCATCCTTCACCCCACTGATATGACAACCAATGGATGTTTGTCCCGTATAATTTTCTGCCAGAGAAGAGGGTTCTGGAAGGAGTGCTTTGAGAAACTTCAATGGTACAATTTTATTCCCTTCGTAATCAATCGGGTCAATGCGTGTGAGACCAAGATTCTGAAGCACTTGAAGATGGGTAATGTAATTCTGTGAAAACGTCATCCAGAAACGTGCTCTTTTAATGGTTGGAATATGTTTCACCAGGGATTCTAGCTCTTCGTGATACAGAAGATACGATTCTCTAGGACCAATTTCCGGATAAGCTATTGGACGATGAATCGAAAGAGCAGGGATTTCTATCCACTCACCATTCTCATAATATTTTCCTGGTTGCGTGATTTCACGGATATTGATTTCAGGGTTAAAATTAGTAGCAAATGCTTGACCGTGATTTCCCGCATTACAATCAACAATATCAAGGTAGCGAATTTCATCAAAATAATGTTTGAGCGCATAGGCTGTAAAAACTCCCGTCACTCCAGGGTCGAAACCACATCCGAGAATGGCGGTAAGTCCAGCTTCTTTGTAGCGATCATGATATTTCCACTGCCAACTGTACTCAAATTTTGCCACATCAGGAGGTTCGTAGTTCGCGGTATCAAGATAGTGAACTCCTGCTTCTAGACACGCATCCATTAGCAGTAAATCTTGATACGGAAGCGCCACATTAATGAGGATATCAGGACGAAACTCTTCAAGAAGTTTGACCGTACTTTTGACATCCTCCGCATCTAACGCGGCTGTTTTCACTTTTGTTGAGCCAATACGTTCAGCAATGCGATCGCACTTGTCGATGTTTCGACTTGCTAGAAGAATCTCCGAAAACTCTTCTTGCACAGCGCATTTGTGTGCAACAACGTTCCCTACCCCACCAGCTCCAACTATCATCACTCGTGCCATGCTGACTCCTAGCGGAATGTGTCTATTGCTTCATATTTTATCAACTCTTCTGCCTGACTTTGAACAGTCAGCTATCAGCACTTTAGCCATCAGCTAAGAACTAGCCACAGCAAGTACTCTCAGTGGATACAGGACAAATTGGGATATGATAAGAAAAATATGCTTTTCTATAGAATAGTGTGCGTTTCAACATCATTACACAACTATCTCAACCACGACGCAGCACCTTACCCCGCAAGCCAAGGTCGCCCGAAGAATTAACTAGTCGTCAACAACAACGTCATGACCTAGCAGTGCGGTGTCGCATTGTTTTCGAGCGTCTGCGTCCTAATTTGATTGAGGGTCACCACAACTGGTATATTGCTATAGACCCAGATACCCAGGAGTATATTATTGACCCGACTTTTGATGGAATTACAAAAAAAGTTTTAGAGACATACGGCTACAGTCATGAGCCAAAACTGACTATGTTCCGGCTTAATGATACGGGCTTTTGCGGAAAAATATGATAAGTGGTCGATTTGGCGATAATAAGGAACTGTTTTTTGAAATTCAGCTTGTTACTGCCAATGGTGAGGAGTTTTTGGTTGAAGCTTTATTTGATACTGGCTTTACGGATGGTTGGTTAGCTATATATATGAGTTGTGAAAGTTGCGGGTTAAGCCGAAACAGAAACCCGATTTTTCAAAGCAACCGGGTTTCTTAAAGTGCGGACAACTCTACGCTGGTACTTGAATTTTGGAGCTACCAGCAAGTCCAAAAGCTGTATGAATGGCTTGCAAAGCTTTCACTCCTTCCTCCTGTGCGACAACACAGCTAATTTTAATTTCTGAGGTGGTAATCATTTGGATATTGATTTGTTGTTGTGCTAACGCTGCAAACATCTTCGCCGCAATACCTGGTTGTCCGACCATACCCGCACCAACGATACTGACTTTAGCAATGGCGCTATCTAACACCACTTCACCCCAACCGTATTCTTCTGCTGCTTGTTGAAGCATTTGTTGTGCGGTTTGTGCATCCATACGGGTAACAGTGAAGGCGATATCTCGTGTTGGTAATCCATTGATAATATGACAGCGCTGGGATTGAATAATCATATCCACACTGATGTTATGTTGTGCCAATAATCCGAAGATTTTCGCCGCTGTTCCGGGACGGTCTTGTACATGGCGAATCGCCAGACGTGCTTGGTTCATATCCAAGGCGACACCACGGACAGGGGGAATGGGGTGATGGGGTAAATTTACCTTGTCCTCATTTCCTGTTGTTTGCTTGTCTTCTTCTACTTCAAAGACTCTACAAAGTGCAGCAACAGCGCGATCGCAATCTCCACTCTCAATCAAGCAACTCACTTTCACTTCACTGGTGGAAATCATTTGGATATTCACACCTACTTCTGAGAGAGTAGCAAACATTTGAGCAGCAACACCAGGGCGACCTATCATTCCCGCACCTGCAATACTGACTTTAGCGATATCTTGTTGTACCATCACTTCCGCTTCTTCGCTTGTAGCGCTATTGTGAGACCGAAGAACCGGAGCGATCGCCTCTGCGACAGCTTCTGCCTTATTCAGTATAGATGTTATCACGGTAAAGGCAATGTCATTTGTGTTCCCTTCATGAATTGACTGAATAATCAAATCCACGTCTACATCTTGACGGGCGATTTCCCCAAACAATCGAGCTGCAACACCTGGTTTATCTGGTACCCGTAACAGCGCAATCCTCGCCTGGTTCTTATCACATGCAACATCGTCTACCGGACGGGCAATTTCTATATTAATTAATGGTCGTGGCTGTAGTTTTGGTGAACTCACCCAAGTACCAGGGTCTTCCGTCCAACTAGAGCGTACCACCAGAGGAACACCATAATTTCGAGCTATTTCCACCGCACGGGGATGCAAAACTTTCGCACCCAAGCTAGCCAGTTCCAGCATCTCATCACAGGTGATTTCATCCATCAACTGTGCTTCTGGAACCAAACGGGGATCGGTTGTTAAAATCCCAGGTACATCGGTATAAATTTCACAAAAATTTGCTTGTAATGCTGCTGCTAAAGCCACAGCGGAAGTATCCGAACCACCACGTCCTAAAGTTGTAATTTCCAAATCCTCAAGACTGCTAATTCCTTGGAATCCAGCAACCACAACCACTTTACTTTGATTGAGATGTCGCAGAATGCGTTCTGTTTCAATATGTAAAATCCGTGCGCGAGTGTGTTCTGCTTCGGTAACAATTCCGACTTGAGCACCCGTCAAAGAAATAGCTGGCTGTCCGAGTTCCTGCAATGCCATGCTAAGAAGAGCAATAGATACCTGTTCTCCTGTGGAAAGCAGCATATCCATTTCCCGGCGGTTGGGATTTGTAGAAATTTCACTTGCGAGTTTAACAAGTCCGTCGGTGGTTTTACCCATTGCGGAAACCACTACTACCAGTGAGTTTCCACTCTTGACAGCTTTACACACGCGCTGTGCGACAGCTTGGATACGTTCTACAGAACCAACAGATGTACCACCGTATTTTTGAACTATGAGTGCCATAACCTTTATCGTCTTAATCGTGCCTATAACGCGCCGGATATAAAAACTTTACAGGAATCTTTAACGCCTTATAAAGATTAATACATAACTTTAAGCAAGTGTTAAGGCAAGATATCGAAGCCCACTAGATATTAATTATATACTTTGATATAAAACTTATTTTATTTTTTCTTCATCAAAATTACTAGAATTAATAAGAACTAATTGATACACATCTAAAAGCTGTGACTGATTGGATTTTCATCACTTTTTGACTGGTCAATCTCAGTTCCTACGATTCCACTGAATCCTAAGAAACCCAGATATAGCATTCCTCAGTTGTGAACATGGGAGATGACAGAAACCCGGTATCTCTGAGATAACAGGGTTCCCAGTTTTCATGAAGGATACGCGGACTGTCATAGATACTCGCATCTTTTCTAACTTCATGATTATTTTACAAACTTTGAGCGAATACCGATGATATTATACTGCCATACTTAATAAAACCTGTTAAAAGTATAACAATGGCTACTAAACGTCTTTCCATACTTTTAGGTCTGACCACTGCTGTTACGGTAGGAGCATCTCTCCCTGTTCGGGCTGCTACCTTCGACTTCGACCAACTGCAAAATATTTCATCGCGACCAATAGACTCTGATGACAGACTGAGCCTACTTGGAGAAGTCGAACAAAATCAGGGATACACAGCTTTCTTCAATCGCGATCGCTCAGCCCCAGACGGAGGTCATGCTGATATCAGCTTGAATGCATCGGGGAATGGTGCGCCATATTACGTGACAGGTCGTCAAGGAAGCCCCGAAGATCCTCCCAGTGGAGCAACCAGAACGTCATCAGTGACTGACATTGCAGGCTTTCCAACACTAAGCAGTTTCCTAAGCAGCAACGGAATTTCATTCAATAGTCTTGGTGTGAGTCTGGGTCAAAAGAGCGATCGCGCCTTTACCGAAACGTGGAATTTAGGCGAAGACAAGTTGGGTCAAGATTGGTTCGCTAGTCCTGATTCCACCATTGAAGAAAGAATTTACACAGCTAATCCGAACGCTGTAGAATTCTTCCTCTCCTACGGAAACACAAAAATTGTAGATTTTGGGTATTCTGACCTTTACTCAGTACTCGATTACGGTCCAACAACAGTAGTGAGTGATGATATAGACCTTGCTTTTGGTGACCCAGTCAGAGTAAAGAAGGTAGCAGGGCTTAATCCATTTGAGGATGCGTTAGCAACGGCTTTCTTACAAGATGTGGATGCAGCTGGAGGTGGAGTGCAATTATACATTGATGACCGCAATGTTTCCGATCAGAATATTGCTCTAGGGAATGGATTCTTTGCAATTAATCTGAGATTCGTAGGAGATTTGCGAGCAGTACCCGTTCCCGAACCCACTTCTGTCATCGCGTTACTTATGTTTGGGACATTGGGTGCAGTTTCTTATGTGAGACAAACAAAACGAAGTATACAATAATACGCTCGTAGTTGTGCTTTAGGGCTAAAGCGCAACTACAAACATAAGTCAATATATTCTATTAATTCTTGACCTATGGTTTGGAGCAGAGGATATTGCTTCTCTTTTAAAAAGAAGTGACCACCATTAAACATTTGTAAAGTGAAGGGTTGACAAGTCTGGTCACGCCAAGCTGAAATATCGTTTTGAGAAACACAGTTATCCTGTAAACCTCCAAATGCAGAAATAGGATAATTAAGCAATGGTTCAATTTTATAACTATAAGTTTCCAGGATGGTGATATCCGCTCGCAGGATAGGTAGAAACAACTCCATCATTTCAGGGTTTTGTAACAAAATATCTGGTATGGCGTTGTAGCGATCGCGCAGTTCTGCGATAAAATCAGAGTCAGGCAATTGATGGATAGGATTAAAAATCGGTATTTGAGGAGCGGGGCGACTAGAAACAAATAAGTGTACTGGTTCAGAATCACCTAACCTGCGGAGTTGTCGAGCTACTTCAAAAGCAACCAAAGCACCCATGCTGTGACCGAAAAACGCAAATGGTATGTTTAGATAAGGGCGGAGAACAGGTGCTATTGTTTCAGCTAGAAGTAAAAGTTGAGTAAAGAGTGGTTCTTTCAATCTACTTTCTCTCCCAGGAAACTGGATGGAACAAACTTCAATTTCCGTTGGTAATTGTTCCGACCACAAGCGAAATATGGAAGCACCACCACCAGCATAAGGGAAGCAGAATAAACGCAGGCTAGCACGAGGATTCGGTTTTGGGCAAGTTATCCAGAGAGACTGAGTTATCATATCATGTTCGGTTAATAAGTTATAAAATAGTTTGCTTGTAGTAGCGCAAAGAGCGCATGCATCGCAACTACAAACGTAGTGTCTTCATCAGAACATGATATCAGTTATCGCTTAATGAGAAACCCGGTTCAATACTGCAAGGGATACAATCGCGCTCGGTACCACCAAACCCGGTATCTCCAAGATACCGGGTTTCTATATTTTGCGTTTTTTATCTTGAACAAATTTGATTTTTACTGAAGCTGAGTTAAGGAACTTGGTTTCTTGAGTTTTTGAGGTCTCATCCACATACGTGCTACTAAGATGAGGTAAAGGGGGATAGACAAGCTAAATAAGTGACTGTCTCCAAAAGCTTGCATCATAATTGAAGAAAAGATGGGACCACTCGCACAACCAAAGCTATAAGTTGTAGTAAACAGAGCCGTTCCAGAAGATAATTCGGTCTTTGGGAGTTGTTCTCCAACCAATGCTAAACAGACCGGATAAATTGGACCAACACAAACTCCAGTCCAGAAGGAAAAGCCTAGTATCCACTGGAAATCATGCATTACCACCAGACCTAAGGTAGATAGAGAACCAAAAAAGAAACAGAACAGAAGTACTTTAACTTTTCCAAAACGATCTGCCAAGTAGGTAACAGGAAGTGTACCTATTATACTACCTACAACAAAGACAGCAAAGGCATTACCCATTTGTGCGAGACTATAATTTTGGCGCAAAAGGAACAATGGATAAAGAGAGACTAATGAAGCTTCTGCAAAACCATAAGCAAATATACCATGAATAGAATATCTGAGTCTACTTAACGTTTGAATAAAGAAACTGCGTGGAGGAACAGATACAAAAAACTTTTTAGGTAGACCAAACCAAACAACAAACACCGCACTCAGAATGACTCCCCCTCCAAAGAAAAATGCTAATTGTGGAGAAATTTGGTAAAGACGAGGACCAATAACTGGTCCAATCCCAAACCCAGCACCAAGAGCTAAAGCATATAAACCGTTAACACTAGAGCGATTCTGTTTATTACAAAAATCGTTTAAAGCTGTTTGTCCCCCAACTAAAAGACCACAGACTCCAAATCCCATCACAATACGGATGAGAAACCACAATGGTATTTGAGATGTCAATGGAAACAAAGGAGCGCTAAAGCCAACAAATATTAAGCCAAGCGACATAGCTCGACGAATTTCTATCCGGCGTAATAGATTTTCTATAATTGGAGTCACTAGAGCAATAGTGAGAAAATAAATTGTAGAATTTGCTCCTACCCATATAGCATTAATTCCCCTTTGTTCCATAAGAGTTGAAATCAGGGGATTAAAAAAACCTAGTGATACCCCTGTTAAAAAAGAGATGATATATAGAGAGATTAGCCTAGTTGAAAATAGAGAATTGGAGTTGGGAGAAGAAGCTGAATTCATGATTTTTCCTCTATCGCAGTTAAAATTTAATAAAGTGCTAATGGCTAATAGTTAATAGCTAATGGTAAAACGCAATTAGCCATTAACAACCCAAATCATTTAAGAGGTTGTTTGAAAAGTGGTTGGCTGTGATTTTAGGCACTTATTGATCCCCCCTAGCCCCCCTTAAAAAGGGGGGAAAATACTCTAACGGTCCCCCTTTTTAAGGGGTATTTAGGGGGATATTGAATATGATTGCTACTGATGGACTTTTCAAACATCCTCTAAGATGTCTCATATTTTGATTAGGGTAAGGAAATTTTATTTATGCACTCATACGGTTGGAGCGAAGACAAATTTATCTGCATTTATCTGCGTGCATCTGCGGTTTTTTTATCAATCACGTATTTTATACAACTATGTCGATAAACCCGGTATCTCGGAAATTACGGGTTTTTGAGTAGTTTTGTGTAAGCTTTATGGAACTACTATGTATAAATTGTAACTTTATATAATAAAAAACCCGGTTTGTAAAAACCGGGTTGGTAGGGATCGGTAAAAATTGGGTTTACTCCCTTTCCGAGAGAAAATGACCTATTGAATTAAATTTATCTGCGTTCATCTGCGTTCATCTGCGGTTTTTTCTTCAACTGTATACTGTACACAACCACAAACCGCTTCATTTAGAATTTCCCAGTGGCGCGAATGTCGCTATATTTTGTAAACCACGCCAGAACACTTCCTGCTTGCTAAAGACCTTCAAACATTCACCCGTGATGCTATCAGACTGTGGTGAAGCTAGGAATGAAACGACATCAGCAACTTGTTGTGCTGGATTCGCATCTTTCCGCAAGGCTTTGGGTGTGACATCAGTATCGACAAAAGCAGGACAGACCGCATTCACCTGAATATTTTGGGTTTGTAGTTCCTCTGCTAGAGATTTAGTCAAACCGACGATCGCGTGTTTGGAAGCGCCATAAGCACTGAACAAGGGATAATCAATGAAAGAAGAGTCAGAACAGAGGTTGACTATCTTGCCTTGACCGCGCTGGAATAGGAAAGGAACCACACTGCGACAGAAATTATAGGTACCAAACAGATTCATTTCCATAATCCGTCGCCATTGTGTGGGTGCGGATTCAGCTAGTGAAGCAAAGTCTGTGATTCCAGCGTTGTTTACTAGGATATCAATTCCACCAAACTGCTTGACAACTTTTTCCACCATTGCTTCGACTTGCGTTTGGTCGGTAACGTCCCCTGGAAGAACGATCGCTTCCGCACCTTGAG
Organism: Scytonema sp. PMC 1070.18; assembly: GCA_035967975.1. Lineage (GTDB taxonomy): Bacteria > Cyanobacteriota > Cyanobacteriia > Cyanobacteriales > Nostocaceae > Scytonema. The sequence goes on along the minus strand of JAWQFQ010000155.1, from coordinate 4,059 downwards.
AGCGAATCAGCGCTGCTGTTTCTTCGAGTTCGGAAACGGTGCGTCCCAACACAGCCACACTGGCTCCCTGTTCTGCTAACTTCAGAGCGATCGCCCGACCAATTCCCTGTTCGCTTCCTGTCACAATGGCGACTTTACCAAATAAGGGTAGGTTTCGCAGAGCATGGGGATAGTTTTCTGTCATAGGTAGAGGTGTAGCTGCTTGGGAAGGTCTGCTATTTAGTTTAATCCACTGAGGAGTACTGGTATTAGACATTGCTCCTAACATGGCTTGCATCAGTTCCAGATAGCGATCGCCCAATTTGCGGATAGTTGTCGGGAGATGGAAATGAGAGGAATATTCAATTTCTAATTGTAAAGTCCCATCAACAACGGAGAAGAAAAACTCTAACAAAGCGGTGCGTTTTTGTTCGGGAGGAGATAAACGACGGTCCCAATCTTCTGCGGTAAACTCAAATAATTCCATAGAAGGAAGGTCTCGATTACCCAGATAGTTAGCTCTCACTGGAGTCAGATTGGTATCGGGATGGAGGTAATCGGGTAATTGCTCAGATACCCAGTCAAAGGTGACACCCTTCATGGGAACGCTATCAAAAGCTTCCGCAATCCGCTTCACAATTTGCTCCCAGCGTTCCTCTTGTCCAACGTTTACCCCTATAGGATAGTTGACAGCAAAGTTACCAACGGTATCCAAGAATCTACGGTTATCACCCAAATCTCTACCGTGGCTGCGATGACTGAGGGCGACCCAAGATAGTTCACTCCACTCGCCCATCAATCGATACAAAGGCGCAAGTAAAATACTATACAAATTACTGCCATAGTGTTGTTTAGCTTTACGTAACAATGTATCGCTGTCGTTCTTAGAGAGGGTAAAGCGTTCGCTGGCTGCAGAGGCTTCAATGTTAGCACCCTTTTGATGGTCAAACGGAACTTTTAAAGCATATTCCTGAGAAGGAAAATGTGATTTCCAATAATCAACATGGCTGACTAAGGTTCCCCGTTTTTCTTCTTCTACCAATAAGTTGACAAAATCTGCATAAGAAGATTGAGGTGATTGTGCTTTGAGCTTATCGATTTGGTTCCCTAAAATCAGACTGTAAATTGACCAAAAGTCTTTGAAAACAATGTTGTTACTCAGCAAATCACCGATGAGATGATGTCCAACGATAGTGATGTCGAAACAGGTTTCATGAATCTTAACCACAACGACCTTTATCAAGGGTAACTGGTCAATCCGAAGTTGTTCAGCGACTTGACGTGTCAAATGAGCAATTTCTTCATCCCGTTGTTCTGCGTCCAGATGACTACCATCGTAAAACTCCGCACTCATGGGTTTGTCTGGATTTACCACTTGTTGCATCCATTGTCCATTGCGTTGAACAAATAAGGTACGTAGGATAGAATGGCGTTCTACTATTAAGTTAAGAGCTTGGTTAAAAGCATTTTGGTCTAAGGCTTGGAGGTAACGGAAACGGGTATAACCAGTCCACTCATAGGTAGGAGCAAAGTACTTCATCAACCAACGTTGAGCAGGTCCTAGGGGTAAAAATTCACCCGCTACACCACTTGCTTTTTGTTCGGGTTTGGAAGCACCTTCAGTAATGATTGTCAACAATGCCTTGCGATCTAGTTTACCGTTATGATTTTTAGGTAAGCTTGGTAACCATTGCAAGCGGTGAGGAATCATGTAATGGGGTAAGCGCTGTTGTAGGTGTTCCTTAATTTGTCTGTTATCGACTTGGGAACCAGCTAGTACAGCAACTAAGCGTTTATCTCCAGTCCCGTAATCTACAGCCAAAACTCCTGCTTCGTTAACGGCTGGATGGCTCATGAGAACATTTTCAATTTCTCCCAATTCAATCCGGAAACCACGTATTTTCACTTGGTGGTCAATGCGTCCGTGGTAATCAATACTACCATCAGCCATTTCCATTGCTAAGTCACCAGTGCGGTAGATGTGTTCTCCGGGAATATGAGGGAATGGATTAGCACGGAAAGAATCTGCTGTCCGTTTTGAATCTTTGATATACCCTTTCGCAAGTTGTACACCGCCAATCCACAGTTCACCCATCTGTCCGGGTGGTAATAGCTGCATTTTGTCATCCAGAATTAGGATGTATACATTATCAATTGCTTTCCCGATAGGAATAGACTTGTCGTTTTCGCCGGGACGCTTTTGAATAATGTGGGCGGTTACGTCAATGGATGCTTCTGTCGGACCATAGAGGTTTGCTAACCCAACACTCATTCCATACTTATCAATCCAACGCTGAATGAAAGGTACGGGTAAAGCTTCACCACTAAAGATTAACCAGCGCAAATCTGGGAAAGTTAAAGATTCGGTATCTAAAGCGGTGAGAAATTCACCAAATAAGGAAGGGACAAAATGAGCGATGTTAATGCGAGTATCTTGTAACCACTGAGCAAAGCTCCAAGGATTTTTGACGATTTCTGTTTCTACTGGACAAACTGTTGCTCCTTCCATGAGGGGCCAAAATAATTCCCATACTGATATATCAAAGCAGCAAGATGTTTTTTGTGCAACGCGATCGCCAGGACGCAATTGAAAGGCTTTTTGCATCCACTGTAAGCGGTTCATATAGCCTTGATGATTCAGCATCACCCCTTTGGGTTTACCTGTAGAACCAGAGGTATACAAGACTGTCATTAAATCATCTGGGTTATTGACGCAATTTGGTTCTGAGTGCGACCAACTTGACCAGGTATTTTTACACATTTGCTTCCATGCTTTACCTTCTTCCCAGATTCCACCTTCATCTAGGAACATTAAGGTATGTAACGGTAACTGCTCTGTAAGACAATCTGCTAGTTTAGAAGTCAAGCTGTGTTCGCTGAGCAGGATTCCGATTTCCGCGTGCTCCATGATGTATCGAATCCGTTCTCTGGGGTAGGAGGGGTCTAAGGGAACATAAGCTCCTCCAGCTTTCAGGATACCGAGCATACCAACCAGCATCAAAGGACCGCGTCGCATCATAATCCCCACGAGGGAATTGGCTCCTACACCTTGAGAACGTAGGTAATTTGCGACTTGATTGGAAAGGAGGTGTAGTTCTTGGTATGTGAGTTGGGTGTCTCCGTCTAGGATAGCGATCGCATTAGGTGTACGCCGTGCTTGCTCTATAATTTGTAAATAGGGCATTTCTGGCAATTTTTTCTCAACAATGTGCAGATGAGGTCTTTGTGGCTGTTGTTGAGGAGCGGGAACCGATAGCTTTGCTTCCAGTACAGTCCCCATTTCTCGCAAGCTTCTACAAGATAGCAAAGCTTGGCGATCCATTTTTCCAAACCGCTGTTCCAACCGGGTGATGATGCGGACAAGTTCGAGAGAATCTAGACCTAAGTCTGCTTCCAAATCTTTGTCCATTTCATGAGCAGCAATTGGGTAATGACAGATTTCCTCTGCTATTTGTAACAGTGTGGTTTCGATAACAGCACTCGTTTGTGGTATCATATTAGATTGAGATGTTTGCTTGGCTGAATTGTTTGAGATTAATTCATTGAGTTGCGCGATATATTCCTGCATCAAACTATCTATCAAGGACTCGCTGAAGCAGTTGCTGTCATAGCTGGCGAAAAAGTGGAGGCGATTGTCAAAAATTTCTTGTAATAAATCCAACGTACCGACAGCGTTAATTCCACCTGCGCGGTAATCTGTAACCTCTACCGAACCGTAGCGAGGTTTGATGTGGGTTTGTCCAGTGTAAGGGAAGTAGAGATTGGATTTTGCACCAGACTTCAACATTGAGATGCTATGTTCGGGAAGTTTCCCATGCTCTAATTTAATCACATCCCGGAAAACTTTTGCCATTTGCTGACATTGAGTGCGATCGTAACCGTCAGCTAATGCTGTTTGTACTTCTTGATGAATGCGTTTCGCCAAAGCTTCCCAACCTTCATTGGGTTGTGGACGAGCAAAACTCAACGCTAAATTCTGAGCAAAGCTGCTTGCGACATTCGACGCATCAATTCCAGGATAAACTCTACCGCTGGTAGGGACTTGAATGATGGGTGTAGGGGTGTAGGGGTGTGGGGGTG
>JAWQFQ010000154.1:0-22129 GCA_035967975.1 Scytonema sp. PMC 1070.18 | reverse complement strand
AAGGGGGGCTGGGGGGATAAAAACGAGTCTAGCACTGCTAACCGAGCAGTATTGGTACAGGTCGTAGTGATTAGAAGTCCCACTAACAACTAACAACTAACCACTAACCACTAACTACTGTGGTTCAATAATGCCACCACCCAACAATTTTTCCCCATCGTACCAAACAGCAGCTTGTCCGGGAGTGATACTGAACTGGGGTTCGTCAAACACAATGCGAACACGTGAGTTTTCTAAGGGAATAACTGTTACAGGTATTGCTGGGGAACGATAGCGGATTTGAGCTTCGGCGCGAATCGGGCTAGATGGTTCAGCCATAGATACCCAGTTGACTCGCCCTACTGAGCATTCTGGCTGAGTTGCTTTGGTGCGATCGCCCACAATCACTCTATTATTTGCTGCATCTAAAGCAATTACGTACAGAGGTTCCGGAGCTGCGATCCCCAAACCCTTACGCTGACCAATCGTGTAATGATGGACACCTTCATGCTGTCCCAAGACTTTTCCAGTGGTATCTACGATGTCCCCTTTATGAGGAGCAAGATACTTGTCCAGAAATGCTCGCATTGAGCCATTGCTTTCCACCAAGCACAAATCTTGACTTTCCGGCTTATCTGCTGTTTTCAAACCGTATTCTGCCGCAATACGACGCGTATCAGCTTTATTGATCTCTCCTAGAGGAAATACAGAACCTGCTAGTAAATCTTGCGACAAATCATAAAGAAAGTAAGACTGGTCTTTATTGCGGTCAACGGCTCGTAATAAATGATAGCGTCCAGTCGCTTCATCATACTGAATGCGGGCATAATGACCTGTAGCGATGCGATCGCACCCCAAATTTTCCCTTGCATACTGCAACATAGGACCAAACTTCACCGTTTTATTACACTGCGAACAAGGTAAAGGTGTAATCCCAGCACTATAACCAGTCACTAAATAATCGACAATATTCGTTTGAAAGACATCCCGAATATCAACAACATGATGGGGAACGCCTAGCTGCTCGCAGATATAAGCCGCATCTATCATACCTTCAGAGCAGCACTGTCCCTTCCCTTTCATCAACCAAAGGGTCAGACCAATCACTTCATAGCCCTGATTATGCAAAATGGCTGCTGTGGTGGAGCTGTCAACGCCACCCGAAAGACCAACTACGACTTTGTTCATCTCCGTAAAAGTTGCTAGGCTAGGCTTCTTATTCTAGGGTAACATTCTGCTATAGATACAAAAGTTATTTTTATCTGCGTCCATCTGCGTTCATCTGCGGTTAATTCTTTCTTCAGACAATACCCTTGAATATGCTTATCAATTGTCAACAGAAGTCAGTTATTTCTCTATTAATAGGAGGATGGCTGTCATTAATTTGCCAATCTCTCCCAGCCAAAGCCCAATTCAGCCATAACCAGGAGTTAATATCCCAGCGCTTATATTCTCAACGTTATGACTATGAGTTTACTGCACCATCATCCTATCAGTATAGCCAAGATTATGGGCGCTACTATGTATACCTAAATAGCGGCGATCGCCGACTCCTGCAAAGAGTGAAAGCGAGGTTTGCATCTGATGCATTCGTAAAACAGCTTGGTGGGCGTTCTGTCATTCAAGTGGGAGTCTTCAATCGCGGATACAATGCTCAACAACTTGCTAAGCAATTAGAATCCTCCTATAACGTGAATGCACTGGTTGTCAGCGATACTGGAAGGTCAGTACCTGATTATTCCTATGACAGACGCTATCCTGAACCTTACCCCAATAGATGGTATGGTAATGATTATGCAAGAGATGATAGCAGGAGAAGGTCTAAGTTTTACTATGTCGTTATCCCCGCTTTATCAGGAGATTTAAGCTCTCTTCAAGATGAGATTAGACGCAGCTTAGGATATAGTTTTAGACTAGAGGTAGACGCTCGTAACCAGCCGCGAGGACCCCATGTGAGAGTTGGACCTTTCACAGAGCGATCGCAAGCCGAACGATGGAACGATCGCCTCAGAGAGCAGGGATTTAAAAATGCGAGAGTCTATTACGGTAAATAAAAAGTTCTGAGTCTGCTGAGTCCTAAGTAACATAGAACTCAAGACTCACGGCTAAACACTCAGAACTGATGCAAAATAGGCAAGAACTGATTTCACAAGTAGTCGTTACCGCGCAGCAGATGCGCGACATCGAAGGGTGTATCTTTGCAAAGGGAATGCCTGTAGCGGCTTTAATGGAAAAGGTAGCAGGGCTTATTACCCTTCGCCTTCAAGATATTTTCACTTCTTACAAGCGTCAAGGAACGTCTCTACAGTTGTCCCCATCCCGTGTAGGTTTTCTCGTCGGTCCCGGTCACAATGGCGGTGATGCTTTGGTTGTCGCAAGGGAGCTGCACTTTCGTGGTTATGAAGTCTGGATTTATTATCCTTTGTCTAAATTAAAAGAATTAACTTCACAACATTTACAATATGTTCGGAATTTGGGTATTCCTTGTTACCAATCGCTTGAAGAACTTCCAGATTGTGATTTTTTGATTGATGGGTTGTTTGGATTTGGTTTAGAAAGAGATATCACCGATCCCATCGCTACAGCAGTTAACCAAATCAATGAATGGAATAAGCCAATTGTCAGCATTGATATCCCTTCCGGATTACACACGGACACAGGGGAGGTTTTAGGAACTGCGGTACGTGCTACCCATACATTGTGCTTGGGTTTGTGGAAATTAGGTTTGTTACTTGACCAAGCTTTGGAGTATGTCGGTCAAGCAGAGCTGGTAGATTTTGATATTCCCGTAGCTGATATACACGCCGTCCTTGGGGATTCTCTAAATATTAAACGCATCACAAAAGCAACTGCACTCTCGACGCTACCTTTACCCCGTCCCCTCGTTACCCATAAGTATAAAGAAGGACACTTACTACTGATTTGTGGTTCCCGGCGCTATTCTGGTGGAGCAATCCTTACGGGTTTGGGTGCGAGAGCAAGTGGTGTGGGAATGCTTTCCATTGCTGTACCAGAATCTCTCAAACCTATTATGGTGGCGCAGTTACCAGAAGCACTGATTATTGGTTGTCCGGAGACTGAGTCTGGTGCGATCGCCAAACTTCAGTTACCAGAAAACACTGACCTGAGTTCATTTAATGCGATCGCCTGCGGTCCCGGTTTAACGACAGACGCCAGTCCGATTTTAGAACAGGTCTTAGATACCACCGATCCCCTCGTTTTAGACGCCGATGGACTCAATATTCTAGCTCAAATAGGAACTAAAACTTTACAAAAGCGACAAGCGACCACAGTATTAACACCTCATCCTGGTGAGTTTAAGCGGTTGTTTCCCGATTTACCTAGTGCGACAAAAGATAGAGTCAAAGCAGCACGGGAAGCAGCAAAGCAAAGTGGCGCAGTCGTTTTGTTGAAAGGGTCAAGGACTGTGATTTCCAATCCTCACCAAACAGTTTGGATCAATCCTGAAAGTACCCCAGCATTAGCCCGTGGAGGTAGCGGGGATGTGTTAACTGGGTTAATCGGGGGATTGTTGGCGCAAGCTTCTGCTAAAAGCATTCCTGTAGAGAACATTGTAGCGACTGCTACTTGGTGGCATTCCCAAGCTGCTATTTTAGCAGCCCAAGAACGAACTGAGTTGGGTGTAGATGCGTTTACCTTGTCGCAGTATTTGATACAAGCGATTACTCAAACTCCTTTTCTGCCTAAAGATTACTTGGATGGAAAATCGCTCCAGGCGCTCCAGAACACAGAGGAGATAGCAAGATGCGACCGGTGAACCCGATCACTGATAGCTATTAAAAGGTGTTTAAGTAGCACTACTACAAATGGGTGACGAGGGATTTGAACCCGCAACCAATGGATTAAGAGTCCACTGCTCTACCGTTGAGCTAGTCACCCACTGTTTCTCTAGTATATCAAAAGTTTTTGGAGGTAATTTGTAAACTTTTGTAAATGTCATGTGTTAAATGGAAACACTACTACACATAAGTGTAAATAAAATTAATAAGTTTGATAAGTTCTATATATTAATCCACAATATTAATAATATTTTAATTTTTTATCGTTACACCCTACTTAGTAATGGTTAAACTACGATGTTCTACCGGAGTTTCGGGTTTAGACGAAGTTTTGTACGGAGGTCTCCTCCCAAACCGAGCTTATCTGATTAGGGGTGGTCCGGGAGCGGGTAAAACTACACTGGGATTGCACTTTCTCTGTGCTGGAGTGGTGAAAAATGAAAGCTGCTTGTACATCACTTTGGGGGAACCAGCAGAGCAAATTCGCGCTAACGCTAAATCTCTACATATTGATGCTCAAGCCATCAGCTTTCTCGACCTGAGTCCAAACACCGAATTCTTCACTCAAATCCAAACCTACGATATCTTTTCCCCTGCGGAAGTTGAACGGGAACCTACAACCAAAAGAATTCTTGAGGAAGTACAAGCCCTTAGACCCAAGCGTGTCTTTCTTGATGCTGTTACACAGTTCCGCTATTTATCCAGCGATGATTTTCTATTTCGCAAGCAAGTTCTGTCATTTATTCGTTTTCTTTTGTCCCAAGGTGCGACTGTTATGTTCTCTTCGGAAGGAAGCGATCACACCCCTGATGACGACTTGCAATTTATTAGTGATGGAGTCATTCATCTCGACCAATCTCCCAAATGCAGGTACTTGTGTGTTACTAAGTATCGTGGTTCTGACTTTCAATCAGGGTTCCACTCTATGCGACTAACCACAACCGGGATGGAAGTCTTTCCTCGCTTACAACCAGAGATGAAAAGACAAGAGTTTTCCGTTCAAACTATTCCCTCAGGAGTTCAAGAATTGGATGAAATGCTTCATGGTGGGTTGGAAAGAGGTACGGTGACGCTTTTTACGGGTGCAACGGGTGTAGGTAAAACGACCTTGGGTCTACAATTTATGAAAGAAGCTGCTCTAAGAGGGGAGCGATCGGTTATTTACACTTTTGAAGAAGCACAAGAAACACTACTGCATCGTTCAGAGTCCGTTAATATCCCAGTTTCTATTCTGTGGGAGCAGTCTTTTGATTTATGTATCTTATGCGGGGTAACGTTGGAAGGTATCAGCCAACAAGTGCAAACCAAACGAAATCAGGAGTCACCAGTCGTACTACCGTTTCTCTTGGTAACTTCACGACAGGGTGTAAGAATGGGAACTCGTCAATTATGGCAGAGTATTGATGAGTTAATTATTACACCAATTGAGAAAGTGGAACTATTGACACGGGTTGAGGTTTTGTTGCGATCGCGTCATTTTTCCAAGCAATTGGCTGTTGCTAACAGAAAACTCTTGATAGAAATCGAACAACGCAGGTGTTTAGAGACAGAAATTAGGTCTGCGTTACAAAAAGAAAGAGAACTGAGCGAACTGAAAACCCGCTTTGTTTCGATGGTATCCCACGAGTTTCGCTCTCCCCTACAAGTCATCTTGTCCTCGACACAGATGATTGAAAGTTATAGCGAACAACTATCCAAAGAAAGAAAGCAACAATTTTTTCAGCAAATTAAGCTAAAAGTCAAAAAAATGACACAATTGTTGGATGATGTACTGACAATTGGACGTGCAGATTTGGGAAGATTTAAAGCCAATCTTCAATTTCTCGATTTAACAGAATTATGTCGAAATTTATCAGAAGAAATCCTTTTAAGCATGGGTAGCAAACACGCTATTTCCTTTGTCACTCATGGAAAATGTACCAACGCCTACGTAGATGAAAATTTACTGCGCCACATCTTGGGTAATTTACTCTCCAATGCGGTTAAGTATTCACCATCAAGTAGCATTATCAACTTCACCCTTCAGTATGCGAACAACGAAGTTATTTTCCAAATACAAGATTTTGGTTTAGGTATTCCGTTAGAAGACAAAGAACAACTCTTTAGCTTATTTCATCGCGCCTCTAACGTTAAAGACATTCCTGGAACTGGGTTAGGGCTATCTATTGTGAAAAAATGTATTGATTTATACGGAGGAAAAATAGAAATAGACAGTGAGTTAGGAATTGGAACTACTGTTACTGTGAAACTTCCAACACCACAATTGCTAATGGCTAATTGCTAATGGCTAATGGCTAATGGCTAATGGCTAATGGCTAATTGCTGAGTGCTGATTGCTGATTGCTGATTGCTGATGGCTAACTTTCATTTTCAAGCTTTACCATGAAAGTGTTAAGATTCACACTTCTACAACCTGACATTTAACTTTCATGGACTGGAAAGAGATATCTGGTAATTGGGTGGTTGTTCCACAAAATCCTATTGGTATTATTCACTTCTTGGGTGGCGCATTCGTTGCTACTGCTCCTCACCTCACTTACCGTTGGTTACTAGAACAACTGGCAAATAAAGGATATGCTGTTATAGCTACACCGTTTGTAAATACGTTGGATCACACTACCATTGCAAAATCTGTACTGTTAAACTTTGAACGCGCCCTTATACGATTGCAAGAAGGGTCTGCGCTACGCAAGCGCTACCTCCCTATCTATGGTCTCGGACATAGTATGGGATGCAAACTTCACTTGCTAATAGGTAGCCTTTTTAACGTGGATCGTGCTGGGAATATCCTTGTATCTTATAATAACTACGCCGCAAGAGATGCCATCCCCTTAATTGAACAGTTCAATATAGCTGCTGTTGAGTTTACTCCTTCACCATTGGAAACTCATAAACTTGTACAAGAACGTTATAACATCCGCCGTAACTTACTGATAAAATTTACCAACGATACTCTTGACCAGTCAGCAGCTTTAACTGAACTGTTGAAGCTGCGCTTTCCAGAAATGGTAACGGTACAAACTCTTGCTGGAACCCACGTCACACCATTAGGACAAGATGTCAAGTGGCAGATGGGAGAATCTTTTTCCCCCTTTGATGCTTTTGGACAATGGTTCAAACAAGAAGTATACCGAGACCTGAATCAACTCAGATACTCCATTCTTTTTTGGCTTAATCCCCTTTCACCTCCATAACTAGGTGGAATGCGGTTAGTCGTTAGTAGTTATTGATGAGTCATACTTTTTCCAATTAACAACTAACAACTAACAATTAGATTTATGACTAATGACTAATGACTAATGACTAACGTGTTTAAAATTCTCATAATCGACGATGACCTTGCAGTCCAGATCCTCTTGAAAAGGATGCTGGAAAGACAGGGTTATAAGGTCATCGCCGCTAGCAATGGTGAAGAAGGAATTGCTAAAGCAATTGCTTGTAAGCCAGCACTAATTATTTGTGATTGGATAATGCCGGGTTTAACTGGATTAGAAGTGTGCAAACGTATCAAAATAAATCCCAAATTATCCACTACCTTTTTTATCTTGTTAACATCTTTAGATTCGGTAGCTGACCGCGTTAAAGGTCTGGATGCTGGTGCAGATGATTTTATTACCAAACCTATCGAACAAAATGAATTACAAGCAAGAGTTAGAGCAGGTTTACGCCTGCATCAGTTGAGCCGGGATTTGCAAATTCAAAAGCAAATTTTAGAAGCAGAGTTGGCAGAAGCAGCAGAATATGTACGTTCTCTTCTACCTCCTTCTATGACCAATCCTCTGAAAATTAATTTTCGATTTATTCCTTCACGACAACTCGGCGGTGATTGCTTTGATTATTACTGGCTTGACTCTGATTATTTAGCAGTTTATTTACTGGATACAGCTGGACACGGTCTCAGAGCTACTCTCCCCTCAATTTCTGTGCTAAATTTATTGCGATCGCATGCTTTAAAGGGGTTGAATTACTATCAACCAAGTGATGTTCTGCGAGCACTTAATGACACCTTCCAGATGAATTATCAAAATGATAAATACTTTACTATCTGGTATGGTGTCTATAATCGAGTTAATCGCCAGCTCACTTATGCAAGTGCCGGCCATCCACCTGCTATACTAATCAATGGGGAAACTCGGTCTACCAGCCTAGTCAAAAAATTGAGAACACCTGGTATGCCAGTTGGAATGTTTCCCCAAGTCAACTATATTGATGATTCTTGTTATATTGAAAAATCAAGTTATCTTTATCTTTTTAGTGATGGTGCATATGAAATAATTCTCACAGATGGCACTCTTTGGACTTTAGATGCTTTTATTCAGGTGCTTGTCAATTTGCAGTCTCACTTTGAGGGGAAACTCGACGATTTACTCCATTACATAAATGCTTTAAACTCCAAAGATGCTTTCGATGATGATTTATCTATAATCCAGATTAAATTTGATTAAGAATTGGAAAGAACAACTTGATTGTCAGCGTTCAGCACTTCAGCTATCAGCCATCAGCTTTACAACCTGTTTTCAGGCATTTTATCGGCATATTGAGTACCATTGTAAACACCCATATAGCTCATAAAAGCTGATGGCTGATAGCTGACGGCTGAGCGCTTATAACTTGATTAAATTCTTCTCGGCTAGGAAATACTTCAAATACCTTATCTATCCCAGTCAGTTCCAGTAATATCCTGACTTGCTCGTTTATTGAACAAATGACCAACTTCCTGTTTTCTGATTTTAGTGTTTTGAAAGCTAAAACCAAAGCACCTAAGCCAGAGCTATCCATAAAGGTGACATTTTGAAAATCCACTAAAACAATTTTTGTATGATTATCTTTTTCTAAAATATCAGTAATTTTTTGCCTAAACTCTTGGGACTGAGTAGAGTCTAAAATCCCGTTAAGTTGGACAACTTTTACCTCTTGTAACATCGTGTTTATCGCTATCATGTGCAAATAATAATGTTGTTGTGGCTTTCAAACTACAAATCAATATTAATTCATTTGAAAAATGACCGCCACCTAAAAGCTATAAGTTATGGGGGATAAATTATGAAGTCATTATGAATTCTTCTTTTCTACTTATCTTCTCAGAGATTTGCCCTTAGCTCAACATCACTTGAACTCTATGCAATTGGACTGACTTTCACTCTATACAATAACTTCTCTCCCTGACGATAACCAGTATAACGCACCTTGACAATTTCGCCTATCTGTGCTATCCCTTCCAGAAGCTGATGTATTTGGGGATCGTAAGCAACTTCTGCTCCTACGGGTGCGATCGCTTCTACTCCCCATTGCTGCAAAAGCTTTTCTAAAGGTTTTTGAATCAACGGGACAATATTGACTGCTGGTAACTGGGGATTTTCCCGTGCTTTTTGCGCCGCCGTTGGAAATTGCAGTAACAATGATTCGAGCAGCTGCAAACTTGAATGCTGGAACTCTTGCAGTAAAATCTGTTGCTGCTGTTGTATTTGCTGTTGGGAACGCTCGTACTCTTTTTTTAAATCTGTTATTTTTTGTAACAATTCTTGAGTTGGTGCTATGTCGTCTTTTAGCAACTCGCTTTCAGAAAAAGTTGAAACGAATTCACTTAGGGATACTTGTAGCGCTTGCGACAGCTTGAGCACTACATCCATTCGCATTTGTTCGACTCCCATTTGCCGCAAGCGCAAAATTTGACGCTCTGAAACGCCCGCAGTACGACTCAGAGCTTTAAAACTAGAAAGCCCCACCTGTTGCATCAAATTTTGCAATTTTTCAGTATAACTTTTATCCGGCATTTTTACACATTGCTAATTGTTCATCGCTAATAGCTAATTGCTCGATTAGCTATTAGCTATTTCTATGCTAAGTGCATCTTGAGAACGCTTTTGGGAGCTTTACGGACTCTGGCTAAGATGGTTTCTTTACCTAGGCGCTGACAAGCTTCGTATCGATGACATCCTGAAAATCCGTAGTACTGTCCCTCGACTTCTAATACGTCAATGGGTTCAAGCTGACCAATCTCAGCGATGGACTCCATTAAAGCTTTCACCTTTTCTGGATCGTTTGATCTCGGCAAAGGTCGTTTTATTTGATTTAAAGGAATTTCTTGAACTTTTACCATAGTGGGTTTTGCTGATACATGGGTTTTTATTGCTCTCTATAAATCATAGTCGTTATGACTTTGTGTTGCAACTCCTTGACACTCCATTTTTAGAGAGCATGAGAAAGAAGTTAGAAGAACCAAGGGAACCCCTAAGGTGAAATGTGGGTCTTAATATTAGGATGCATCTGTTTGACAGTTATCAGCGATCGCTTGCGTTGCTTGGGAAAGGGTTTCTCCATTAGATACACTAAAGTGTCGTCAGTGGGGAGTTCGTCTCCCGACCCAGCCTTGATGACTGATAATTGTGTACTAATTTAATTTTCCTCTAAGGATTTGTTTATTGATTTTGTGAAAAAGTGTTTATTATATCAACCTTATTACTTCATACTTAGACAGGAGAACATCCAACCCTAGATAGCTCTGGCGGCAAAATTAGGATTCCATGAAAATCTTTTGGCGTATATCTTATAACGTAGTGACCGTGTTTTGTTTGGTGGGTCTGACTGGTGCGTCGGGTCCAACAGGCAGAATTAAAGATATAGAACTGCGGATTGGTATTGTGCAGCGATTTGGAGACGAACCCACAGAAAAGCTGCAGCTGGAACCCACTAAAGGCGATCGCTTGAGATTCACATTTAGAGAGGGTAATCAACAGCAAACTTTAGTGAGTGCAAAGCCAGTAAAACTGGAAGTGATGATGCAACCTTTAACACAAGCCGTGTTACAGGAAAGAGTCGTGTTGGGAGTTTACCGAACTTATGAAACGGCTGAAGATAGCGCTAGAAATTGGCGTGCGCGGGGAATAGATGTAGAAATAGCCCAACCAGAAAGATGGGAAATTTGGGCTAACAGAGAAGTCTATAAAACGCCCCTGCTCAGAAGATTGCTGTTGCAAAGTGTTCGAGCCGATGGATACAAGACTGCTTTTATAGATACCAAAATTTTACAACAAGTCCCAATAGTGAGTTGGGAAGTGGATGGCAAACGCTACACTCAGAAAAACTTAGAAATTAGCAGTGACAAAGATTTGATTCGGGTTAATGCAAGTTCCAAACCAGAGAATATGCGTCTTTACGCCGGACAAATGGAAGTGCAGCCCAATGCTTACGGAAGCTATACTTTAGTGAACGAAGTGCCTTTAGAAACCTATTTACGTGGAGTGGTGCCCTATGAAATAGGGACTTCAGCACCAGACGCTGCAATTGAAGCACAAGCGATTATTGCTAGGACTTATGCCTTGAGGAATTTACATAGATTTGAAATTGATGAGTATCAATTATGTGCGGATACTCACTGCCAGGTGTATTATGGATTGAGTGGAGCAGCTGCAAAAACAGATCGGGCGATCGCAGCAACAGAGGGTATGGTGCTAACTTATCAAAACAAATTAGTAGATGCTTTATATTCCTCCACCACTGGTGGTGTGACTGCTTCCTTTAGCGATGTTTGGAATGGAGAAGACCGTCCTTATTTACAACCGTTGTTAGATGCTCCAAATCATAGTTTGTGGAATTTGTCTGAGCTGAGTTTAACGGACGAAAACAACTTTCAGAAGTTTATCAATCTCAAACAAGGCTTCAATGAAAGCACAAAGGACTTATTCCGTTGGCGCAGAGAAACGAGTTTAGACAAAATCACCCGAGATTTACAAAAATTTCTTAAGGTGAAGAAAAGTCCGTTTGCCAAATTTAAAACTTTAAAAGGGATGGAAGTTGTAGAACGCAGTAGCAGCGGACGGATTCTTAAACTCGCAGTTAAGACAGATATTGGTACCTTTACCCTACAAAAAGACGAAGTTCGCAGTGCTTTTGCTGCTCCTATAAGTACACTTTTCTACCTGCAACCTTTAAACAAAGGTAAACCAGGTTATCTGTGGGGATACGCCTTTGTTGGGGGCGGTTTTGGACATGGAGTGGGCTTGAGCCAAATAGGGGCTCAAAATTTAGCCAAGCTAGGCTGGTCAAGTCAAAAAATATTGCAGTTTTACTATCCTGGAACTAAACTTCAAATTCTCAATAACGAGCTCAAGCCAGCAACGCTCGTTCAAAATTCCGATTCCTAAGTCCTATAAGGATGTGCCACACTAATAATATGTCAATAAAGCAGGAATACAGAAGCCACTGTGTTCCTGCTACATGACGTGAATCTAGACTAATTGCCAAAGTAGGTGTTGGGAGCAGACGCAGCAGAAGGGAAATTTTCTGTCTGTGCTGCTTCTTTTCCTGTCGTTAGGAAAGAACTTTTGTTTGAAAAACGGAAAACTTGAAGTATCTAGCTTTTAGTAAAGTTCTTCTTCTTTGTGGGTTTCGATGGTGCAATCAGAGGTTGGATAAGCAACACAGGTTAGTACATATCCAGCTTCAATCTGGTCATCATCTAAGAAAGACTGGTCAGACTGGTCAACAGTACCAGACACGATTTTACCAGCACAGGTAGAACAAGCACCAGCACGACAAGAGTAAGGCAGGTCAAGACCAGCTTCTTCAGCCGCGTCTAGAATATAAGTGTCTTCCTCAACCTCAATTGTTTGGTTAGGCCCTTCGGCTTCGTTGACTAGTGTAACTTTGTAAGCAGCCATGTGGTAATCCTCTCTTTTGTCAACAGACCTTATAAGTTATCCTGAAGCAAACAGTGCGGCTTATGTCTGGGGAAAAGCCGCCAGTGGAAATTTGCTTCACTTCTGATACTACGAGAAAAAGAAGAGGATGCAACCGGAAATTCAGCGCGATTAGTAATGAAATTTAGTTACTCAATCATGATAAGTTTTACTTATTAAAATACTGGGCTTTTGGCGAGACTATTAGATAAATTTATACAAATTCTAAGAAATTTTGAAGTTGAAAAAGGGGATGTAAGGGTGTAAGGGTATAAGGGTATAGGGGTGTAAGATAGATCCCCCTATACCCCTGTACACCTTTTTCTTTAACACCCATAATGTACGATCACAATGCTTTTTCTCAAGAACATCCCATACTCGTAGGTTTGGTTGGAACTGGGTATGCAGCTAAACTAAGAGCTGAGACGTTTTCCCAAGATAAACGTTCTCGTCTAGTTGCTGTTGCTGGACATACACCAGACAAAACACAAACCTTTGCTCAAGCCTATCAGGCTGAGGCGATGGCTTCTTGGGAGCAACTCGTTGAGCGAGAGGATATAGACTTAGTCGTCATTTGTACTGTCAACAGAGATCATGGAGCGATCGCACGTCATGCCCTTCAAAGCGGCAAGCATGTTATAGTAGAATACCCCTTAGCTCTCGATGTCAAAGAAGCTGAAGAACTCATTGCTTTATCAAAAGCACAGAACAAACTTCTCCACGTTGAACATATTGAAATGTTGGGCGGTGTGCATCAAGCTTTGAAGCAACACTTACCAAAAGTGGGCGGGATATTTTTTGTCCGCTACAACACCATTAAACCGGAACATCCCGCACCTCGGAAGTGGACATACAGCCATGAACTTTTTGGCTTCCCTTTGATGGGTGCTCTTTCGCGATTGCACCGTCTAGTAGACTTATTTGGTAAAGTCGTTACAGTCAACTGCCACAACAGATTTTGGGAGGTAGAAAAAGAGTACTACCAAGCGTGTTTATGTCACGCTCATTTATGCTTTGAGAACGGGTTGTTAGCGCAAGTTATTTACGGTAAAGGTGAAACTCTGTGGGAGCCAGAACGGAAGTTTGAAGTTCATGGGGAAGATGGTGGATTAATTTTTAATGACAATACAGGAGTTTTAGTACGAGAAGGGGGAACAACGCCGATAGAGGTTGGGACTCGTCGTGGTTTGTTTGCAAAAGATACGACAATGGTGTTAGACCATTTGATAAATGGTACTCATCTATACATTACTCCAGAAGAAAGTTTATACACTTTGAAAGTTGCTGATGCAGCACGTCATTCTGCTCAAGAGGGAGTAACAGTAGTTGTGAAAAACTTTAGAAAGTAGGAATATGAAAACCATTGAAGATTTAAGAACACGAGTTAAAAAACTCAGTAAGCAAGCAAGCGAACTAATGCACAAAGCAACTGAACTGTGCTTAACTGATATGGAGCAAGCAAGACTTTACAGACAACAGGCTAGAGTTGCTATCAAGCGATGTGAAGTATTGAGACAAGAATTGATACGCCGACAAGCAAAGTGACGACTCCACACACTTCCGCAAAGCGGTAAGTGTGGGCTTCTAAGAAATTAGAAGTTCGTCATGGGGCTGAAGATGGGGAGATTATTTATTATAATTGTATAAACAACTGTGATGTTAGCGCTGGCGCATTCTTCAATAGTCGGTGCGTTTCCCGCTAAATCTTGTAATAGTAAGTCTTTGCGTAAGGTTTTTATACTACCAATCAGCAGTGCATAAAAGTTAAGTCACACCACAGCTAATGACTTATCTTCTTCCCAAGAAAGTAGAGGATCTAGTTTACCTGATTCCGTGAAAGTTCTAGCTGCTAGCAGACAGTGGAGCAAATCAACACACATCTTTGCTGAATAAATTCCTTCCTGTCCGCCGACAACAAGCTTTTCTTTTGAATCGGGCTTAGTTAAATCAACTAAAACATAAAAATGAAAGTTATCAAAAGTTACGGTAACAACATATTTCCCTAGATGACCACCTCCAACACTCATGTAACTTTCGTCATCAGCGCCCAAGGTAACTAAAGTTTTACTGTCACCATTTAATTCACGGATAGCTGCTTCTATTTGGCTCCAATTTGGATTTTCAATTAATTGACCTTCATTCCTATTGCCAACCCATTTTTCAACAGATAAGTCTAATACAAACATTATTACCTCCTTTTTTTTGGTGGTTGTACTATTATTGTTCTAATTCCACTCGGAGTCACTATTTCTAATTCTTCTATACCTATTTGCCAAGCCATAGAATTCACGCCACCCCTTAAACCACAAGCATCACAAAGTTCTCAATCTACAATCAAACGAGCTTTACCACTCCTAACACCTGTATCGATTGCTTGCTGGAAAGCATCAGCTTCAGCATGAGTTTTGGTAATTGGATTGACAGTAAGTGTTATCTGTCGAGGAAAAGGATTACTAGAAGCATTGATTCCAAAAAAAGTTTGACCAGCTATTTCTAGCTTGGCTATTGTTGACTTGTCTGTTTCACTACCAGCCGGAGGTAAACCAAGCTGTTGTCTGTATTCAGCTAGTTCATCAAACACGCTGTTCTTTTTTATCTCAATATAAATTCTGAACTGAAACGTAAGCCATCTTCTACCATGTCTGTAAGCTACAATTTACAAGCTACTACCAAATTGATTCAAAATTCAAAACAAACCCAGGC
The DNA here is from genome assembly GCA_035967975.1 of Scytonema sp. PMC 1070.18. Classification (GTDB taxonomy): domain Bacteria; phylum Cyanobacteriota; class Cyanobacteriia; order Cyanobacteriales; family Nostocaceae; genus Scytonema. Next base: position 6,969 of record JAWQFQ010000154.1, on the reverse strand, counting down.
AAAACATCTTCCCCTGATAAGCGAGTAGGAAATTCTAGTACCTCCACATCTCGCCCAAGACGGTAAATTTCAACTTGCCGAGATTTGCGATTAATCAACCAGCCGAGTTTTACACCATTATCAAGATATTCTTTCATCTTTTCTTGAGCCACTGTCAAGCTATCACTAGGAGAAAGCAACTCAATAACAAAATCAGGACAAATAGGAGGAAATTTCTCTTTTTCTTCCTGAGTTAGAGCATCCCATCGTTCTAATTTTACCCAAGCTGCATCAGGAGAACGGTCGGCACCATTAGGAAGTTTAAACCCAGTAGAAGAATCAAAAACTATACCTAATTTATTTTGCTCATTCCATACCCAAAGTTGAGCAGTGAGTCCAGCGTTACGGTTTCCAGTTTCTCCCCCAGTCGGTGGCATGATAATTAATTCTCCGGTTGCAGTACGTTCAAATCTTAAATTTTCGTTAGCTTGGCACAGCTGATAAAACTGCTCATCTGTCAGATGAATTACGGGGTTAAGATTGAGCTTTAAGGCAGTCATGAGGCTTAAAATGGAGAGATTATTTACTATAATTGTATAATTACCATACCTATGCAAGTTACTTTCGATCTGCCTGATGATGTTGTCGCCCAACTGTACCCTCTGAAAGACAAACTGCCACAAATCTTAGAATTGGGTTTGCGAAAACTCAATGCGATGAACCAGAGCGAATTTTCAGGTGTAGCAGAAGTTCTGGAATTTCTTGCCAGCCTCCCCACTCCCGAAGCTATCATAGCTCTGCGTCCCTCTGAAGCCCTACAAACTCAAATATCCATTCTATTATTAATTCATGCATATTCACATCTATAAATAATCAAAACTTAAGCGGAATGTAGGCTATAAACATTTGCTGAGGCACGAAAATGACTTAAGTCATTCCTTTCAATGACTTACCACTATGGGAATAGAGCGGTCGCCTCATTATAATAAAAAACGATTGCTGAAGTAATTCAGGAGGTAATCTTATGGAATCAAAACCACGCACCTTCAAAGAAACCGCTAAAGAAACAACTCTACTTTTTGCAGGGGGCGCGGGTGCTGGACTCATCATCTTTGCCCTGTTCGGCGGCTTATGGCACGTTAGTTACTTTTGGTGGGTGATGGCAGCAACTACAATGTTCTGCGGTTTATTAGCCTTAGTGTTCCGTCAAAACTTCCAGAAGATGTTAGATGCTTTCATGAACAATGCTCCCTGGTTGTAGGAACAAAAGGTTAAAAGCTCAAAAACCAAAACAAGCGATCGCACTCTCTCCAACTCCTAAAAGCTTATGCTAAATCGGTCTTAGCGAAAGTACATTGTCATTTCCTAAGTACGTATCACGGTGACGGGACGTTGATTTTTTTGGTTATAATTTGGGTTGATAGGCGTTCTTCAATTGAAGGTGCATTTTTTTTGGGAATCTGAGCTTGACATTATGGATAATAATTATATTATTCATGTTTTCAGTTATTGTCCCTCAAAATCTCTGTTAATAAGGTAGGTGCGATGCGAAAACCAGCTTGCTCACGCAACTGGTTAATAACTTTTGGTAAAGATGTCAATTCACCAGCACGCCTAGCACGTAGCAAAACGCCCAATAACCCTGTAACCCTAAGCCCTAGTCTATGGGCAATTCTCCTTCCTTCTCGCTCATCTAAAATTATCCAATCTGCCCGTAGCTGCAAAGCCAGAGCAATGGCTTCGGCTTCACCTTTATCTAAATCTTGCAGTAGTAACAGCACTAGCGCTTGATTATCAAGTTCCTGAACCTGAAGCCATCCTGCTTCTAATGCTTCTCGCAACTGTACAGAACCTGGTAGGGCTTCATTAACTCGCAACTCCTCTAGCACAGTTGTTGGGATCTGAATCTGTCCGAATTGCTGCTTCAGTAAGGATAACTGACCAATCATAGCCAGATTTAACAAAGGTGAAGTATTACTCACCACTAGCATAGGTCAAATCATCCTCAAGCTCTTCTTCTCCATAGTGCCTATTGATTTCTCTATCTCCTAACAACTTACCAAATTCGTATTTTCCCATACGAGCTAGTTCTCTAGCTTTACCAAAGGATAAAAGCTCTTGGGCATATAAAGCAATCGCTAATTCAATTAATAGTTCCTGTTCCATTCGCTTTTCTGGCAGCCGTATTGCTTCAATAATAGAATCTGGAATATTAAGTTGCAGGGTCATGTTATTTACCTCTAGGTAGTACTCGTTGGCTCATATTTCCACTGCAACTCGCTGCACACCGACAAATTCCAGGGAATCTTCTGAGTTTTCTTCAAATTCCAAACACAGTGCGATCGCTTCTCGGACACGTTCCATCAACTCATCTAAAGATTTGGCTTGGGTATGACATCCTGCAAGATTAGGGACAGAAGCAACAAAGAACCCATCAGCATCTCGTTCAATAATCACATTAAATTCTCGACTCATATTTATTTTCACCTCTATCTACAGATATTATCTCTTAAGAGCAGGGGCACAGGCGATGATTTCGCTATCGCATTTTGTTTTAAGGCAACCATTAGTAAAAGGCAAAAAGCTTATAATACAAGCTTTTGCGCCTTCTACCCTAGTAGTAAGCGTACTTCTCTTGAATTGTACTAGTTAGATTCATCGACCTGTAGAGACGCGATCTTCCAAATAACATGAATTGCTATTTCACGTCTCTACAAATCAATGTCAATTGATAATCTAAGGACTACTCAATCCCTTCAATCCTATCTTCAACCTCCTGGTACAACTCACGCAGCAAATCTAAATTGCTTTCGCTGGTTTCCCAGTAACCGCGACCATTGACTTCCAACAAAGTGGAAACCATCTTGCGGAAAGAATGGGGGTTGAGATTCAACAAACGATTCCGCATTTCTTCATCTTTGATGAAGGTTTCGTTTGTATCCTCGTAAATCCAGTTATCGACAGCGCCTGCGGTTGCACTCCAACCCATTGTATTCACCAATCGCTTGGAGAGTTCACGCACACCTTCATAACCGTGAGATAACATACCCTCATACCACTTGGGATTTAACATTTTGGTACGGGCGTCTAAGCGCACGGTTTCTGATAAAGTGCGGACTTGGGCGTTGGCTGTGGTGGTGTCTGCAATGTAGGATGCTGGTGATTTCCCATCACCTCGCAAACTGGCGACAACTTTGGTGGGGTCTGAGTCAAAGTAGTGGGAAACATCGGTCAAGCTAATCTCGGAAGAGTCGAGATTTTGGAAAGTCACCTCAGCAGTTTTCAAAGTTTTTTCAAAAATCTGCCGAGATTCTTCCATTGTACCGGGGTTATCAGCACTAAACGCGAAGGACTTTCGGTTAAGGTACATTTCCTGCAACTCTTGTTCGCTTTCCCACGTGCTGTTTTCGACCGCCAAGTTGATGTTGGATGAGTAGGAACCAGAAGCATTTGAAAAGACGCGAGTTGCTGCTTGACGCAGGTTAATGCCCATTTCTTCTGCTTGTTCGAGGGCATGTTTGCGAACGAAGTTCCATTCTAAAGGTTCATCCGCTTCCGCTGCCATTTTCACCCCTTGATCTAGCAGGTTCATTTGGTTGATGAACAGGTCACGGAAAACACCAGAACAGTTGACAACCACGTCAATACGGGGGCGTCCTAACTCTTCTAAAGGTATCAATTCTAACTTATTCACCCTTCCCAAAGCATCGGGAACTGGACGGACTCCTACCATCCACATGATTTGTGCCAGTGATTCCCCGTAGGTTTTAATGTTATCTGTCCCCCAAAGGACACACGCAATAGTTTCAGGGTACTGACCACCGTTTTCTGCTTTGTTACGCGCTAGCAAGCGTTCTACAACGATTTTTGCTGATTGTACGGCAGCTGTTGTGGGAATCGCTTGGGGGTCGAGGGCGTGTATATTTTTACCTGTGGGTAAGACATCTGGGTTGCGGATGGGGTCGCCACCGGGACCGGGAAGGATGTATTCGCCTTCTAATCCTTGGAGCAATCCTCCCAATTCATTATCAGCACAAACTTGCTGCAAGCAGAATTCAAGATACTCAAACAGTGGTTTCAGTGCTGCGGTATCTACCTTAGTGTAACCTGCTTTGTGCAGTACTTCTACCCAAGGTTCCTTTTTACCCATGTTGAAGAAGTTGAGCTTGGAAACGAGGGAAACTCTTCCTTCGGCGTCGGTTTGCTCTTTCACAAGGGCTGATACTGCGGTACGGGTTGCCATTGTTACATCTTGCAGCAACTGGACATCTTCTAAAATGCCTTTATCGCTGTTTTGGTATATCTCGTCAATGTTTCGTCCCAGGCTATTGGCGATAATGCGAGGGAGGCTTTGAATTTCTTCTTCTGGACGATCTAAGCTGGCGATGTTTACCAGAGTTGCGATCGCCTCTTCCGCAGAAGGTGGTTTACCAATAACATGCAATCCACAAGGTAACAAACGGGATTCAATCTCCATCAACTTGCGGTACACCAAGCCAACGATATTATCGCGCTCAAGAGGACTCATATCCTTAGAGTCTGTTTCTGGCAAGTCAATGTCCTTATCCAAATTTACCATCCGGCACTTATCCATGATGGTATTAACAATAGAAACTCCGCGTCCGCTATCTTTCAAGGTTTGGTAAGAACCAATCAATTCACTAAGTTCCTTCAAACCCTTGTACAATCCTGCATTTTCTGCGGGAGGAGTCAGATAGGAAATTGTTTCTGCGTAGCTGCGACGCTTAGCAATTGTTGCCTCACTGGGATTGTTTGCCGCATAGTAGTAAAGATTGGGAATTGTGCCAATTAAATTATCTGGATAACATTCTCCAGACATCCCCATTTGCTTACCTGGCATAAATTCCAAAGAACCGTGAGTTCCAAAATGCAGGACAGCATCAGCTTCCCAAATCCTTTCCAGGTAGGTGTAGTAAGCAGCAAAACCGTGGTGGGGACTTGCGGAACGGGAGAACAACAACCGCATGGGATCGCCTTCATAACCAAAGGTCGGTTGAACCCCAATGAAGACGTTACCAAATTGCTTACCGTAGATTAACAAGTTTTGCCCGTCGCTGTTGAGATGTCCGGGAGGTGGTCCCCAGTTCTCTTCCAATCTGGTGGAATATGGTGTCAGTGCTTCATACTCAGGAACAGACATCCGGTACGCAATGTTAAGTTCGGGGCTGCTGTACTGAGCTTGGGCGTCGTGGATGACTTGTTCCATCAACTCTTTAGCAGATTCCGGTAACTCTGGTACATCATACCCGTTGTTCTTGAGGGCTTTCATCACCTCGTAAATGGAACCAAACACATCCAGGTATGCAGCGGTTCCGACGTTACCTTTATCTGGTGGGAAACTGAAAACTGTGATAGCAACTTTCTTGTCTACCTTTGGCTTGCGGCGCAGGTTAGCCCATTTGAGGGCGCGTTGAGCTACTGCTTCGATCCGGTCTTGTAGAGCGATCGCTTTTCCTGTAGTTCCATCCCGTCCAGATAGAATAATCGGCTCAATTGCGCCATCCAATTCAGGAATTGCAATTTGCAAAGCGACTTGAATTGGGTGTAACCCTAAATCGCTATCTTGCCATTCTTCCGTAGTTTGGAAGACTAGAGGTAGGGCTACCATGTAAGGACGGTTTAATCGCTTCAGCGCCTCAATCGCTTTGGGATGGTCTTGACGTGCTGGTCCACCGACTAACGCAAAACCTGTTAGGGATACAACTGCATCCACCAGTGCTGCTTTAGTCGTTGGTTCGTAGAAGTAGGCTTCCACAGGTTTGGAAAAGTCCAAACCACCAGCAAAAACTGCAATGACCCTTGCGCCCATTGCTTCCAATTCTTGCACCATTGCTACATAGTGAGCATCATCACCTGTCACAAGGTGGGTACGTTGTAGTACTAAACCAATGCAAGGTGCTAGTGGGTCTTTGATATCTGACGATACATCGTTGCGGCTGCTGTACCAGTTAAGATACTCTTTCACATCCTCATACATTGTGGTAGCAAGAGGATGCCAAATTCCCATGTCCGGATAAACAACTGGTGGTTGGTATTGTACGGACGTGCCTTTGTTCGTTTCTACACCTTTCAAGACATATTTGTCAGCCAGCATGAGCAAGAAGTTTTCCAAGTTATTGGAAGAACCCCCCAGCCAATACTGAAAACTGAGCATAAAGTTTCGTGCGTCCTGTGCTTTGTCCATTGGCAAGTACTTCAGCACCTGTGGCAAAGTCCGCAGCAACTTTAGCATTCCATCTTGGAAGCCCGCGCCGGATTTTTCCTTGCGCTTTCGCATGAATTGTGCTATCACACTCTTAGATTGACCCAACTGTGCCAAGGAGAAGCTACCCATTTTGTTTAGGCGCATCACTTCGGGCATTGATGGGAACACAACGGAAACATCCAGGCGATCGCGGTGTGGTTCTACGGCTGCTACTACTTTTTGGGCTAAGTCTTCTATAAAAATCAGTGAAGCAATAAAGATATTAGCACTCGCGATATCCTTCTTGAACTCCTCATAGTTCTCCTGGTCGCGAAGCTCTTCGATTAAATAACCACTGATTTCAATCGCCAGATTGGGATTGTTTGCGTTAATCGCCCGAACCGCTTGTGACAATGCACTTTGGTACTGGGACTCTAACACGACATAGACCACCTTAATTAAATTTCTCCCCTCTAAGTTTTCGGGTGCAATATGTCTAATGGTGGACTTGACGTGGGTGAACATGCTTCCTAGGCTCCTTTGATGCGTGTTCTCTTTCTATTTCGACTCCCAGCAAAGACAGCCGAGAGTGACTGCTTAAATTCAGCAATATGAGTTTTTTATCAGAAAATGCTTGCTCTGTGGTCATTTTGTCGCCTATCTGACACAAAAAGATATAAAAAATGAAATATTTTGTAAAATTTATTGACTAATGATTTGAGTGATTACTCGCCTAAATGTAAATAAAATTTAATATTTAAGCAGGGTGTGGGGGAGGGAGGGAG
>JAWQFQ010000153.1:0-22295 GCA_035967975.1 Scytonema sp. PMC 1070.18 | reverse complement strand
TGAGCGGGAGAGGGGTGAGGGAGGGGAGTATAAAGAAAGGATAAGACAGACCGGCGATAGGCTAAGAGGACTTAGAAATGTCAATCAAAATAAATTGAGTTAGAAAGGATGAGCAGGAAGGTTAAAAGATTGTTTTTTTTCCAGGCAAAAACCGCCTTCGGGGTCCCGAGATGTCTTGTTGGCCCGGAAAAGTAATTATTTACCTGCACCCCTGCACCCATACACCCATACACCCATACACCCATACACCCATACACCCCTGCACCCCTGCACTCCTGCACTCCTGCACCCCTGCACTCCTGCACCCCTACACCCCTATACCCTGCATCCTTGTTCTAACAGGGCTGTGGGAAGAGATTGGCGGAGGCGATCGCCGTAAAGTGCTAGAGCATTACCAGCTAATAGTAGTCCTAAATGGTCGCGGTCGTATTCAGCGACGGTTGCAGCATCATTGACGCAGTTATGGAGTACGCCGTCCCAGTGACCGTAATCGCCAGAGAAGCAAGCTAAGCGCTTACCCATTTCACCCATAGCGATGTGAAGATAAGCAGGACCGGGGTCATCGGATTCAAAAGAGGTAAAGATTTGCCCTCGTTCAAAATATTCTAGTGGATCGCGGTGGCGCAGGTCGTAGTGTTCGTATAAGCTCGTGTCTTCTATTTTGGTAGGGTCGTGCTGGACATTCCACAACAGGTCGAAGAGATTCTTGGCTTGATTAATCAGATTGATATTGTTGTGGGTACCTCTTTCCTGAATCATTAACTTTGTGAATTCCATCAGGGAAGGACGGTAGGGATGTTTGGGGTCAAAATCGCGGATGCGTTTTTCCCAGTGTTCGTGGAATGCGTGGGCTAAGTCTGGTACCCAGCCGCAACCGCCTTCTAGGAAGCCGACGCGGAGGGTGGGGAAGCGTTCAAAGGCTCCATCAAATACCATCCGTGCTAATGCTAATTGTTGTTGGTTGCGCTGTACGAAGATGTGGGTGAGAACAAAAGTTTCGGTGTGGTCAGAAATACCACCTACCATGTAGGAACCGGGACCACCGTGAACACCAAGACCAATGTTTAGGTCTGCGGCTGCTTGTAATATTGGTGCAAAGTCGGGGTGGCTGATGGTTTTGCAGGTGCGAATTTCTGGGAAAGCGTCTGGGGCTTTGGGATGGGGGATTGGTAAATTTGGTGCAACGGCTACGCTAATCATGCCCAGTTCGTTGATACAACGGTGCATCTCAGCTACCGCCTCGTTGACATCTTGTAGTGGGAGAACACCAATTGGTTTGAGGCGATTATCGTATCCCCGACAGTCTTCTGCGATGTAGTTGTTATAGGCGCGACAAAGGGCGATCGCTAAGTCTTTGTCTAAAATGCTGGAGAAAATTAAGTTTAATGTGCCGTAGATGACTTGAACATCAATGCCTTCTCGGTCCATATGTTCAATTCGGACTTTATTGAACATTGCACCCAAAGTTGTATCTGGATGCAGGTTGCGAAAGCCGCCTTTACCTAATCCTTGCGGTTGAGGAAACATCCTCATGTAATCGTTTTTACCTGTTGCTGGATTAAAGTCTACAATCCGCGCCCTTTGATCCCCTAGACTATCAATCACCAAACCTACGCGATCGCGATACTCCGGTTCCAGATAATCCCTCATCACTAAAGGATTTTCCAGCTTATGGGCATCCGCATCAATAACTAATAACCCTTGATACATTTAATTTACTCCTCAACACTTAATCAATCAGTTATCAGCTTAGTCATATGGGAGATATCACCATATGTAAGAACTGTGTACTTTTACTGATTTAGGCAGTTTTTTGCCTAAAGTAGCTCCAAAGTTGTCGCAACCCAAACCAGTTTTCAAAAGACCATGACAATGAGACAATAATAGTAATGCCGGGATACTTGACAAATGCAGGATGGTTCTTCTCAAAAACTGCATGTCCACCTAAAGCAAACACTTGGGTGAGTACCAAACACACTGCTGTCAAGCGCCAGTCGTAGAAGAGAAAGACTACGGCTGCGATCGCCAATATGTTAGTCAAATGATGTAAAAACTGGTTGATGGGATGCTGATGACTCGCAACAAAATGAGCTTTTGCTTCTTGAAAGTAGTTCAAATTTGCTTTCCTCCAGCCTCAGCCGATTCATTTTCCAAAAGATATCTTGGGTTGTTTAGAAAACTATACCAAGACCTGGGCGATCCTGATGAAAAATTTCTTGTGGTACGGGCGTCCTCGCCCGTAAATGCGCGGAAGCCAGCGAGACCAGTCGTGAATGGGCGGAGGCGGGCGAGACGCCCGCTCCACATTCACAGGAGCATTTATTTCTTAGAAGTCTATTAGATGATAGCTATTAGCCTAAAACCATTGCAGTTGTAAGTAACCTCGTTCTGGTTGATTCAACTCTTCATCTGTCAACCATTCCACATACTTATAGGTACCAAACGCCTTATCCCACCAGTCTACAGCTAGACCAAAGTTATGATGCCACATACCATACTTATGATGTACGTAATGCACTGGCATTTTCATCCAGAAGCACTTGGTTGGGTTCTGGTGCTGTAGCTGGTGAGCGTAGGCTGAGAATGCTGCGTAAAACAATGCACCTAAAAACCAACCAATTCCAGCTTCCCAAGAGTAAAAAAACATCAATACCATCGCGATCGCACTACCCTTGACATAGTCTCTAAACTCCCACACTACGCCCTGTCCTTCATTGCGACGATGATGATCCCGATGACGTTCCCCAATCCGAAGCGAGACGTGCATTAACCGATGTATCCAATATTCTACTAAACTTGCCAAAACAAACGCCACGATAAAACAGGCGATTCCCACTCCAAAGGAAAAGACTGAACTAACTGACAGGTTTGCCAATGTAATCATTGACTCTCATTCCTCACACTTTTTTAACTCGCAATATATAATTGCTTGCTTATATTCCAATCCTAAATCATTTGTGAAAAATTTTAGTAGCTGGTTGCTTGTTTACCATTAGCTATTAGCTATTAGCAGTCCTCACAAAAATTTTTCATTTCATTTAAGACCGCTACATTTAGATTCTATGTGAAATTTAGCCCATTCCTCACCCTACAAGTTGAAATTTTTTGCAATTTATTCACAACATCTTTATAATTCCGGGCAGATAACTTGGTTAGACATAGAACTTTCATGACCAATTTCTTGCTGCCAATCTTGACATTTATTGCAGAACGCGCTAAAGAAAATTTTGTCAAAAAAACTACTCAAACAGATGTTGTGCAGGAGCAATTTTTACACAAGCTGTTGCAGGTTCAAAAAGATACGGAATTAGGGAGTAAATATGGGTTAAAGGATATTAGGACTATTGACCAGTTTCGACAACAGGTTCCAATTCTACCATACAGTGGCTATGAAACTTATATCGAACGTATTGCCCAAGGCGAACAAAATATTCTGACACCTGAGCGAGTTGTATACTTAAACACCACAAGTGGCTCAACAGGAAAACAGAAATTAATTCCGGTGACCAAGCGCTTTCAAAACTCTTTGGGATGGGCAAATTTAACCTGTATTGGTTTTTTAAATGCAGCAATGCGATCGCGACAGCAGAAATTTGGCAAACTCCTGCTCACCAATAACGCGCAGCTGACGGGATACACGAGTGGGGGAATTGACTATGGTCCTGCAAGTACAGGGGTACTTCGTATGGGCAAATTTCTCTACGAGCAACTGTTTGCTCATCCTTATGAAACCCTAAAAGTGAAAGATATCACAACACGTCATTATTTGTGCTTATTATTTTCTCTCAATGACCCATTCATGAGAGGGATAATTGCCAATTTTCCCATGCTGATTTTGCGAACCTGCAACTATTTAGAGGAATTTGCAGAAGACTTGATTCAGGATTTAGAAAAAGGAACCATAGTCAGCTGGTTGAAACTTGAACCAGAACAGCGGGTTCAATTGGAGCGAAGATGGTCGGCTAATCCCTATCGAGCTTTACAACTACGAGAAATTTATCGTTCCCAAGGACGTCTAACTCCAAAACTTGCTTGGTCTAACCTGTCCTATATTGCTACTGCTAGAGGAGGAACCTCAGATTTTTACTTTGAGCGATTTCCTTCTTACTTTGATAATACTCCCGTGTTTGGTGCTGTTTTTGCTTCCGCAGAAGGTACAATGAGTATCTACCCAGAGCTTAACACTGATGGCAGTATTCTTGCTATTGAAACTGGATTTTTTGAATTTATTCCACAAGACCAATGGGAGACAGAACATCCTAAAACTGTACTTGCTACTGAAGTTCAGCCAGGACAACTTTATCGCATCTTAATGACGAATTACAGTGGATTTTACCGTTATGATATTGGAGATGTTGTTGAGGTTTTGGGCTTTTATGAGCAAGCTCCTTTGATAGTTTTTCGCTATCGACGTGGCGGATTGTTGTCTTCAACCAGTGAAAAGACAACTGAATTTCATGTTACTCAAGTCCTGCAAGCATTACAACAAGAATTTGGTGTTTTCTTAGAAGATTTTTGTATTACTTTATCTGAACATGAGTTTCCTGCTCATTATCTCGTCAACATTGAACTTGCGCCTGGTCAAAAACTCAACAATCCCCAAGCTTTTTTAACTGGTTTTGACCGTATACTTAAGGAAGTAAATGTATACTATGCTTCTAAACGTCCCGATCAGGTTCCTCCTCCCCGACTGCGGATTTTAGAAGCAGGAAGCTTTGCTATTGTCCGTCAGCGCCAGTTGGAAAAAGGAATCCCCGATTCCCAACTGAAATTTCCTCATATTAGTGAGGACAGAAGCTTTCTTTCCGGAATCAAGGTTGAGCAGGAAGTTAGGCTTCCGGAGGATCGGTCGGGAATTGTTTAGCCAATGGAGCCGTTGTGCCTATTAGCATTAACAACATCCCTGCTACCATAGAGACAGTAGCTGCTGCATAAAATACAACCTCTAGTCCTCCGTAACTAAGTAGTGGTCCGAGTAGGATGGGACAAAGGAACTGTCCTAGGAAGCCCGCGCCTGTCCCAGCTGCTAGCACGCTCGATCGCAGTTTTGTTGGAGCTAGGCTTGCAAGAGCGCTGTAGAGATTTGGCAGCACTGTGCCAAATCCTACCCCGAAAAGCACCGCAGTTACCAGAATCAAACTGAGTTGATGAAGTAATGGGATTGTTGTTAACGTTAGCGCCATCAATCCAAAACCTACCGCTGTGGAACGCTCTACCCCTAACAATCGAGCAAAGCGCCGAGATCCGAATGCTGATATAATCGCAGCTCCAATTGCTCGTGATGCAAGAACAATGCCATTGAGAGCTGTTCCAGCGCCAATGGTTTCCTTGAGGTAAAGTGGTGCGTAGATGACCACGGCATACATAGTAATTGATGCTAAACACAGGGTCAGCAACAACCACTGTACGGAGTGCTGTCTGAAAACGTGGCTAAGTTCTCGACGCAGTTCTTTGGTCTTTGTTTTTGTCTGTTTCGCTTGCTTTTCTCTAAATAGGAAAGCTACGAGCAGAGCGATCGGGAAACCCAATCCATACAAATAAAATGTTAAATGCCATTGTTGTGAACCTACCCAGCCGCCTAATAGGGGGAAGATGATACCAGCGATAGTCAGGGTACTGGTTGCTTGTCCTAGGGCTTGCGATCGCGCCTGTCCTTCATACATACTCGCCAGCAAACCCAAACCAGCCGCCGCAATACCACCACTTGCGACACCTAGTAACCCTCGCGTGACTAACAATGGTGCTAGTGACTGCACAAAGGCTCCGGCTGTACCAAAAAGTGCATAAAGTAGTAGTGAAGCTATCAAAACACGTGACCGACCAATTCTGTCTGCTAACAAACCTAGCAGAGGACTAAATATGGCTATAGTCATGCAATGTATACTTACCAAATTTGCAGCTAACCCCGGTTCGAGATGGAGCTGTTGTACCATTTCTGGCCAAATAGGAGCAACGACTCCTCCCGCCATTGTCGTAAGGGAACCTGCCAAAAGCAGCACTAATAGCTTGGTATCACGTAACATTTAGAAGATATTGTAGGTTATAAATTATTCAGCATTTAGCCATTAGCCATTAGCCATTAGCCATTAGCCATTAGCCATTAGCCATTAGCCATTAGCTATCAGTAAATACTGTTTGCTTTGTAGCTCATCAGACATATTAGAGTACAAATATGTTTCATATCTATACTCTGCACAGTAATAGACTGAGCATATCGTTGAGCTAAAAGCACGTGCTACTATTAGTTCTTGGCTGATGGCTTATAGCTAAAAGCTGAGCACTGAAGGCTGAGAACTGAAAGCTGATAGCTGAAAGCTGACCGCTGAAAGCTGACTGCTTGCGTTAATGATGACAAAAACATCGAATTAAGAGAAACTTATCTTTACAGTATATCAATACCAATACGCAGTATGAGGTTGCAACTCACAACTTGGAAGTCGGAAATTAAAATTCTGAATTTTTATTGTCAGCTTTTTGCAGGAAAATAGCTGATAAATCGGCAAGATGAGAAATTCATGCAAAAATGTATTCAATCGCGTCCTAAACAGAACCCGGACAAGGTCAGGAACCCAGGCAAGCACCAAGCCGACGTATACATTTGAAGGTTAGGTAAGACCCTGTATCCGCTCCGTCTCAGTTTCTTCAAAGAAATGGACGGGCGAAAACACTGACAATCAGGACGGAGGAAGACAGCAACGCTGGTTTTTCCTCTCTCTGCTCAAAAAGTAGGGGCTTGCGGGGAGATGATTTATGGTGAGAGGAGTTGACCGTGCAAATCGTCAAAGAATATGTCCAGCGCTGGTACGAGAGTGGGCTCGATCCAGACGAGTATATTTGTCATCAAAAGCAAGGCAATTTAGTAGAGATTACGGAGACAGCAACTGGTGAGCGTCGAACGGTTCTTAGCTTCTGCACCAACGATATCCTAGGATTGGTTCAAGAACCAGCAGTTAAACAAGCTGCAATTGATGCCATTCTTCAATATGGAACATCTAACAGTTCTTGTTCGGTCTTGAGTGGTCGCATTGACCTACACAAACAGTTAGAGGACGAAATTTCTGCTTTTAAACATTTGCCCCATACTCAGTTATTCATGAATGCTTGGATGGCTATGCAAGCCCTCATGGATGCTTTTTGTCACTTGGCAATTCCAGTACCAGGATTTCAGAATACCAGGGAAACCCTTATTTTTACTGATGTTCTCAATCATGGGTGTATCATATCAGCAGTCGTAAATGCTGGGACTCGTTCTGGTAAAGTTTTTAGTCATAGCCCAAGCGTTAGAGTTAAAGCTTATCGCCATTGTGATGTAGAAGATTTAGCTCGTAAGCTCCATCGTTATGCACGATCCAATCAACGGATTATGGTCATTTCTGATGCAGTCTTCTCTATGGATGGCGATATTGCGCCCTTGCCAGATATGATAAATGTCCTGCACAATTACGAGGGTAGCGTACTGGTCATGGATGAAGCTCACGCCAGTGGAGCCCTTGGCAAAACTGGACGAGGAATTTACGAACATTTTGACATACTTCCCCAGCAAGCTATTGAGCGAGGTGTTGTCCCTGTCATTATGACAACTTTTTCTAAATTTGCTGCTTCAGCTGGAGCAGCGATCAGCAGCCATGTGGCGGAGTTGAAACCACTCTTAAATGTTTCTCCAACTTCCATTGGTACAATTTCTTTACCCCCACCACTTGCTGCGGCTGCATTGGAGAGTATCCGCCAGGTTCGCAAATTTCCAGAACGAGTGCAGAAACTTCAGGAAAATACGCGGTACTTGCGATCGCGTTTAGAGGAACATGGTTTTGATACGATCGGCGCAACCAACGTTGTACCAGTTATTTTACCGCCAGAAATCAATCCAAAGATTTTTGGCAGACAAATTATGAAAGACTACGGTATTTGGATATCTCCGATTTGGTTTATTGCTAAACCCCGGATGCGAATTACTGTTAATGCTCTCCATACAAAAGAGGATATAGATTGTTTGGTTACAGGAATGGTAGGAACTCGCAACTTGTTGTACAAATCAACGATTAGCGCTTAGCTGAATTGGAAGAATGTAGGGTGTGGGGTGTAGGGGACGAGTTTTTCAAACTCCTCACTCCTCAGTCCTTACTTTCAACGTAGTGTTGAAAATAGTTAATTCATTAACTATCTATACAATGTTCCGCCATTTGAAGGATGAGTCATAGCTTTAGAGATGGTAATCTAGCAAAAGGCACTAGGTAACTTAACAAATACAAATTATAGCTATGGCTTCCCCCACACCATTAAAAGGATCTGAATTAGTAGATTGTGCGCGAGCAAATGCCAAACAGGGAATTGAGACAGCTGCTTACCAGTGTGGCTACGGAGATGACCTCAACACCTTTGCTCAAGAATTACGACAAGCTTGTGAGAGAATGAACCTACAAGTTAAGGAACTCACAGACTTAATTACTGACCGAGACATGATGCTTAATATTGGTACTACGGGTGAAATAATTGCCCCAGATACACAGTCAGAACTTTAAGATTTTTGAGTAGAGAGTAGGTAAAATCTCTACCAATATCATGTCATGTCCGGAAGCATAACCATAACAAAAGTTTCTTAATTTCACGAGCGCCTTTGCGTCATTACGTGAGTGTTCTTCAGGGTGATGTAAATCCTCTTCATCCGGACATTGACACGGCGAACAACTGTACCCTGCAGGTTCTCTTCTATACGAGAGGCTCCGCTAACCAATGCGCCCCTACACCCCATACCCGATGTTTCTTGAAAGCGCCCCACGGACAGCACCTGCAATCCGTCATACATAACATAAACACCTCTTTCCCCTACACCCCACACCCCACACCCTATCTTTACTTAAGCGGTGTTGAAAAATCATTGCAACTATGACAAATAAACCCCATGTTACAAAAGGTGAACGCAGAGTCAATTGCAGGTCGCGCCCCTAATTGTAGTATCATATCCGGGAGCATAGCCATAATAAAAGATTCTTAATTTCTTAGCGCCTTTGCGTCTTTGCGTGAGTTTAAGAATAATTATTTATTCGTTTAGGTACAATATACAAGTATACTAACCATTATACCAAAGTCACAACCGCAGTACCCGTAAAGAAAACATAAGGAGCATTCATGAAAACAGTCGAGTACATCCAAGAACAAGAATTCGATGAATTTTTAACTAGCAACGGACTAGTTGTGTGTGATTTTACAGCAACTTGGTGTGGACCTTGTAAGATGATCGCTCCTTTAATGGATAAATTAGCTCAAGAGTATGAAGGACGTGCAACAGTAGTCAAAGTAGACCTTGACCAAAACCGAGACCTTGCTAAAAGACTAGGTATTCGCAGTATCCCCGCAGTCATGATTTACAAAAATGGAGAACTGATGGAAACCATTGTTGGCGTAACCCCCTATGAAACATTCACTACAGCTATCACAAAGCTGCTTTAGACATTTTTAGCTAGTAGTTAGTAGTATTGTTTACAACTAACCACTAACATCTCTTCTGTTTCAAACTTGTAAAATAAATCTTGCCAAATTGAAATAAATCAAAACGCCTAATACGTCCACTGCTGTGGTAATGAATGGTGCTGACATCAACGCCGGATCTAAACGGAGTAGGCGAAATAAAAATGGCAAAGCAGAACCGGAAACAGATGCTAGAACTGAAATAGCAATGAGACTAACGCCTACTGCTATTGCCACTTGTAAATTATTTTGCAAGAAAAAAGCCCAGACCGTAGCGATAATACCCAACATACTTCCCAATAAAGCACCAGCGAGAGCTTCTCGTCCAACGACTTGCAATGGTCCTAGGGATCGAATTTCTTCAGTATTCATCCCCCGAATGACTACTGTAGAAGATTGAGCGCCAACATTACCACCGGTACCAGTTAGCAAGGGAATAAATGCTGCTAACGTCACGACTTTTGCCAAAATATCTTCTTGTGATTTAATAATTGTTCCCGTGACGGTGTTGGTAATAAGTAGGACAAATAACCACACAACCCGCTTGCGAGCAACTGTGAGTAGATTCGACTGGAAATAGTTGTCGCCCCCACTTTGGACACCACCACCTAAGGTGTATATGTCTTCGGTGGTTTCTTCTTGCAGAATATCAATCACATCATCTACAGTAATAATACCGACTAAACGCTGCTCTCGGTCTACCACAGGAACAGCCAAAAAGTCATATCTTTGTATCAATCTAGCAACATCTTCCTGGTCAGCATCTGTATAAACATAGACTACGTCACGGGTGATAATATCGGCAACTCTTTGCTCAGGTTGAGCCGTCACCAGATCTCGTAGGGACAAAATTCCAGTCAAACGCCTAGCCCCATCAGTGACATAAAGGTAATATATAATTTCGCTTGCATTAGCCAAACTGCGAATCCGCTCTAGAGTTTCTGCAACTGTAAAACTCTCTTTGAGAGAGATTAACTCTGGCGTCATGATTCGCCCAGCCGTTCCAGCTTCATAACCTAATAATTGAGAAGTTGCTTGGCGTTCAGTTGGACTCAGTTGTTCTAGCAAGCGATTGACGATTTTTGCTGGTAATTCATCAAATAACTTGGCTCTGTCATCTGGAGACATTTTATCAACTATATCAAGGACTTCTTGACTTCTTAATTCTTTAATCAGTCGTTCTTGAACGCTGTAATCGAGATATTCATAAACCTCGATCGCCTCTTGTTTAGAAAGCAAGCGAAATGCTAGAGCGTGCATCGCTTCCGGTAACCCTTGAATCGCCTCTGCAATATCTGCAGGTTGAACGGGTACCAAGATTGCTTTCGCTCCTTGCAAGTCTCCGGATTCCAACAGCATTTGCAGTTGAACTCGAACTAAATCTCGCAATTCCCTGCGTGACACATCCTGAAAGGTAGAAGTCATACCACTTGGTGTTTACATACAATACAACGAGAGTGATGCAAAGGAGTATACTCTACCTAGATTGAACAGTGCTGATTCTATCTTAATCTTGATTGTAGTGTAGGGGAAAAAATGTTTTAGACTTAAGACTGATGAATGTTCATTGTTCACTGATTACGAAGCTTTGTAGTAGGATGTTCCCGTGGAGATAGATAAGCTAGAGATAGACAAATTTATCCAGCGTGTTCAAGGTATGTATGGGCGTTTGGCGAACCTATACCAGAATTATGGTTCTGCGCCTTTAGTTCCAGAGATTTTACCGCAAACACTTGTAGAACTCGGTAGTGCTTCAGAAATAGTGAAGTTGGCTACTCAGGAACTTTCGCAACAAAATGAGGAGCTGATTCAAACACGTCATTTACTCGAAGCTGAACGCCAACGCTACCAGGACTTATTTGAATTTGCACCAGATGCTTATTTAGTCACTGATACCTTGGGTGTCATTCGAGAAGCTAATCGTGCTGCGGCTGAGTTGGTGAACGTCCCACAGCAACGATTATTGGGTAAACCAATTATAAACTATGTAGGACTAGAAGACCGTCAAAGCTTTCGTAGTTATCTGTTTCAAGTTCAACACAGCAAGAAGGTGTCAGAAATAGTGCTTTGTTGTCAAAAACGGAGTGGCGAATTTTTTGAAGCTGCTATGACAGTGGGAGTTCAACGCGATCGCCAAGGTACACCAGTCGCAATCCGTTGGTTAATCCGTGATATCTCCGACCGCAAACTACCCGCAACGTTTTTTAACAATGATTGTAACCTGAGTCAAGGACGGCTTAAGCATAAATACAGTAAAGCTGAAACAATTCCCTTAAACCCGAATACCATTTGGTACGTTCATCAGGGTTTAGTCAAGCTGAGCACGCACTGTGAAACGGGCGAAGAAGTGCTAATCGGGCTAGCAGGAGAGGATATGGTTTTTGGTTCAAGTATGACAGCGTTGCATACTTATCAAGCATCCGCTTTCTCCAATGTGGAATTAGTATCCATTTCTCTAGTAGAAATTTCAGCTTCACCAACGCTATGCACGACACTTTTCCCAAAAATTAATCAACGGTTACGACAAACAGAATATTTTTTAGCTATTTCTGGAAGAAAACGGGTAAAAGATCGCTTTTACCATCTCCTACAATTGTTAAAACGAGAAATTGGTGAACCAGTCGCGGAGGGAACTCGGCTGAAAGCCCGTTTTACTCATGAAGACCTTGCTAGTGCTTGTTGTACAACTAGGGTAACCATTACAAGACTTATAGGCAAGTTACAACAACAAGGCACGATTTGTTTTGATTCTCGTCATCATATCATAATTAGGGAGTAGGGGTGTGAGGGTGTAGGGGTGTAGGTGAAGAAAAAAATTCAGACTAAAAATTATGTTTTTAGGGACTTCCAAGAAATAAATTCGATCTCTTGTGGTGCGGGCGACACGAGCCGCCTCCTCAATCTTGTGGCGACACGAGTCGCCTGAGCGCGTTCACGGGCGAGGACGCCCGTATCACAAGAAATTAAATTCGATATCCCCTAAACCCTTACACCCTTGCACCCCTAAACCCCTTCTTCTGTCACGAAAACTTTTTAACCCAAGCCAATAATCTTTTGGTATTTGGTGTCAAGGTGTTGGAAAGATAATAAGTATCAGCAGCTTTTCTAATCGCTTCAGCTTGAGTGGGATAGGGATGAATCACTTGACTGAGCTTGGTTAAACCTATCTTATTGACAATAGCTGTCGTTACTTGTGAAATCATCTCACCTGCATGACGAGCAACAATAGTTGCACCCAGAATTTTATCAGAGTTTTTTGGATGGTGAATCTTGACAAATCCTTCTTTTTCACCATCTGCGATCGCTCGATCTACATCATGAAAAGGAATTTTGATTGTCGCCACATCAATACCCATTTCTTGGGCTTGTTGTTCGTACATTCCAACATGAGCAATTTCCGGGTCGGTATAAGTGACCCAAGGCATTACTAAACTGCTGAGTTTTTGTCGTCCCAAGCCAAAAGGAGAAAACAGCGCATTTCTAATCACGATTCGTGCAGCCGCATCAGCTGCATGAGTAAATTTCCAGTTCATGCAAATATCGCCAGCTGCGTAAATATTGGGATGAGTGGTTTGAAGGTAATCATTCACTTTGATACCCCGATGTCGGTCATACTCTACCCCAACAGTTTCTAAATTCAGCCCTTCCACATTTGGTATGCGTCCCGTCCCAACTAAAATTTCATCGACTGTGACAGCATCCTGCTTTCCATTGCATGAAAAGAAAAGCGTTTTACCATCTCTGGTTTTTTCCACTCGCTGAATCTTGCTGTTGAGTACCAAACGAATCCCTTCTTTAATAAAAACCTTTTGAACAATTTCAGCAGCATCAGTATCCTCTTTATTAAGGATATGTCCACCGTGATGGAAAAGTATCACCTCACAGTTAAAGCGCCGGAAAGTTTGTGCTAATTCGCAACCAATCGGACCACCACCAATCACAGCCAAACGTTGAGGTTTTTGGATGAGAGAAAAAACTGTTTCATTGGTAAGATAACCAGTTTCTTCCAACCCTGGAATCGAAGGTTGTGCGGCTCTAGCTCCAGTTGCAATCACGGCTTTTTTAAAGCGGAGAGTTTTACCACTGACTTCCACAGTTTCATTGCTGGTAAATTGAGCGCTACCCAAGAAAACATCCACTCCCATCTTTTGAAAGCGTTCCGCAGAGTCATGAGGGCTAATTTCAGCCCTTATCCGTCGCATCCGTTCCATAACAGCTGGAAAATCTACATCCACATATTTTGGTGCATTAATGCCAAAATCCTTAGCATTCCATATTTCCCCAACTACGCGAGAAGACCGGATGATGGACTTAGAGGGTACGCAACCAAGATTTAAACAGTCTCCTCCCATCAAGTGCTTTTCAATCAAAGCGACTTTCACACCCACACCTAAAAGTGCTGCACCTCCTGCTACTACTAGTCCCCCTGTACCAGCACCAATGACCACTAAGTCGTAACAATCAACAGGTTGAGGGTTGACCCAAGAAGGTGGATGTACGTATGATATTAGCTTCTGGTTATACTCATCCATCGGGCGAACTGAAACTCTGTGGAATTCTGACATTGGTCATTTCTCCTTCAATTAAAAATGCACGATGATTTGCGTAGGTGGACGCGCACCACTGCAAGTTATGATAACAGTGACACAAACGCTCAGAACCCAGATTGCTAGCAATGGTACAAATGCCTCTTTGGGGACTGATAGTAATCGAACAAACACTTACTAAGCTTTACGATAGGATTGCTAAAGACAAGCTCAAGCGGATTTACCTCCTTGGAAATTTATGCTTACCTTAACAGTTTAAGTTCAGTGGGAGCTTTTGAGATAAGTCCTGAATTAAAATTCTGGTGCTCAAGCTTAAACCTGTTCAATCGGGTTGAAAGGTATGTATCGCGAATCGGTGAGGTACTTTCAGGAATAATTAACCGCAGATGAACGCAGATGAACGCAGATAAATTATTGACTGATATAGGACTCCTATTTGATTTTTGAAAAAAACTCGGTACACCTTAATATTGTAGAATCCCATTGCCTATTGCCTATTCCCTATTGCCTGCCTACACAAATCAGTTCACCAAATCAAACCGGATTCCTATAGTTATTTCTTGAATTAAAGAATGTCAAGTTTATTTTTTGGTAATATTTATGAATGTAATGACTCAAAGTAGTAGCCAAAAAACGGCTCTTATTACTGGAGCTTCTAGTGGAATTGGTTACCAGTTAGCTTGTATTTTTGCTCGGCAAAATTATAATCTTGTCTTGGTAGATATTAATGGAGTTAAACTGATTCGTATTGCTAATGAATTTTCTAAAAATTATAATATTTCTGTTAAGCATATTATTAAAGATTTATCTTTAACAACTTCTCCAGAAGAAATTTTCTTAGAGGTTCAACAAGCATCTATTACGGTGAATGTGTTAGTGAATAATGCAGGTTTTGGTACCTATGGGTTATTCAGCGAAACTAATTTGGTCGATGAACTACAAATGTTGCAACTTAATGTGATTTCTCTTACCCATTTAACCAAGTTATTCCTCAAGGATATGTTAAAACAAGGTGAGGGTAAGGTATTAAATGTTGCTTCAACTGCTGCGTTTCAGCCAGGTCCTTTAATGGCGGTTTATTTTGCTACAAAAGCTTATGTCTTGTCATTTTCGGAAGCGATCGCCAATGAATTAGAGGGTACAGGTGTCTCTGTAACTGTACTTTGTCCAGGTCCCACAGAATCCGCGTTTCATGAAAAAACAGGGATGGCGGACTCTAAGCTCGTGAAGGGTCAAAAAATGATGGATGCTCAAACCGTAGCCCAGATTGGCTACGACGGTTTAATGAAAACAAAAACCGTTGTCATTCCAGGTCTAAAAAACAAAATCCTAGCTCAAATCGTCAAATTTGCACCGCGAAAGCAAGTGATTAAGATAGTCAGAAAAATGCAGGACATCAAATAACTAAGTCCTACATTCCATAAATTCCTATCTCTTAAGGCTCGTAGTTGCGCTTTAGCGCATGCACCGTGTTCTCATATAAAACGTTACTAACAAGAAACCCAAATGAGAAACCCGGTATCTCCCAATACTTGTTGGTTAAGAGGATGTTTGAAAAGTGGTTTGTTGTAATTTCAAGCACTGGTTGATCCCCCCTAGCCCCCCTTTTAAGGGGGGAAAATCTCTCAAAGTCCCCCTTTTTAAGGGGGATTTAGGGGGATGTGAAATGTGTATGCTACTGACGAGAAGACTTTTAAAACATCCTCTAAGCCCTAAATTAAAATTTGGGCTAAAAGCTTAAACCCGTTTTAACAGGTTCAAAGCCATGTTTAGTCAGATAAATCTGACTTTCGCTCTAAGCGGTGAAATTTATTTCTTGGCTGAAAACCTACGTAGTATTGCTGTATTTTTAAGATAAAATTTTCTACTACACACCAGAATGACTAACTGCTGAAAGCTGACTGCTGGGGGCTGATTCCTAAAATGCTGATAACCAAAACCTACGAACATTCTCAGAGATTGGTAGTACTTTAAAAAACTCCTCTACAGATTCTAATCTCCATTCTAGAGGTTCATGTGGTAACACTTTAGAAGCCTTTATTGCGTAACGTAGAATAGCTTCCATCAACGCAGCAGCTTCAACAATCGGTTGTGGGTCTATCCAAGCGGGAAAAATGCGAGCTTCAAAAGTAAATTTCTCAGGAATTGAGTGAACTAGGTTTTTGAGATTAAAATCACAGTATTTTGTTAACTCCAGCTTAGCAAGATATGCTTGAGCCTCAGACCAAGTCATCTCGCAAAAACCAGGCTCATTGACTATTGCTAACAACTCCATATCCCACATTCCCAAACGCCTACAATTAGGATTCGTTCCTACCATTCGTTTGAGATTTGCGCCATGTGTCCATAGAATATTAACTAGGTTTGCAAAAACTCTTGGTGAACATAAGGGTTGAGCATCAAAGTGCAAATGCGTTGCGCCTTCAACGGGAATTGTAAAACTAAGAGAACGTGCTGTTGAAAGTAAATTCTCCAAGCGTTCAAAATGATTGGTATCTATGGGTGGGGTAATTAACTCACAAGGGCGTTCTCTTTCTCCTGGTAAGGGTGCGCCGATCGCAATCGGATTACCAGTGCGATCGCTAATACGTATCATTCCTCCTGGTCCTGTTTCCAGATGGGTCGCAAATAAACTAGCAATTGGTTTGAGAACTTCGCTCAGAGGTAAACTAGGGTCCGCTTGACAGGTGACTAGTTCCAACAACCTCTGATCGTCACTAACAATTCGGTACCATCCCAGCTTTGGTTGTTGAGTTTTATCCAAGTCATCTTGAAGGGTGAGGTCATCTACACATTTAGCAATCAAACACCCTTGGCGATCGACGACCTCAAACCCCAAAGTCAGATTTTGAAACACGGGAGTTCCTGGAACTTGGCTAGGTTCAGATTGGGGGTAAAAGATACGACGTACTGAACCATCATTAGCTTTGGCGATCGCCTCTGCTAAGTCCTGTCGGTTAAGTCCCCTCGGCGCTATCAACTCAATTTCAAAGCCAATTTTCCAGTTTAAAGAAGACATACATTTGGGGTGTAGGGTGTGGGGGTGTGGGGTGTAGGGGCGAACGGTTGTTCACCCTAAGAATGTGGGGGTGTAGGGGGTTGCAACTGCTACCCGTGAGACGCTCTCATCGCAATCCTAAACGATTTGTGAAAAAATACCGAGCCCCAGAAACCCAGTATCTCTCAGATACCGGGTTTCTATATCTCAGAGAATGTTTTCTAAGTCCTTTAAGTAGCAATCATATTCAATATCCCCCTAAATCCCCCTTAAAAAGGGGGACCATTAGAGTATTTTCCCCCCTTTTTAAGGGGGGCTAGGGGGGATCAACCAGTGCTTGAAATTACAGCAAACTACTTTTCAAACATCCTCTCACGAATAATTTAGGAGTGCTATATAAAAATGAGGAAATTATTTTTTATCGACGAGCATATTGTAAAGCTTGGTCAATCATCTCGTTATTGCCTAAAATCAGATTGCGCTCAATTCTGAGTTTTGCATCCGCAGGCGAGCGATCGCCCCAAAATTTAGCAAGTGCTTTTGCATCATCATAAGTATATCCAGATTCTACGAAGAATTTGTAGGTACTTCGATTTGCTGACTGTAATGCTTTCACTCTAGCATCTACCAAAAACTGGTCTAAAATAGCTACATTTGTCGGACCCCATAGAACCTTTCTACCAATTCGGGCTTTTGCTTCGTCTAATGATTGTCCCCAGAAATCTGCTAGTACACGAGCATCCCAATAGTCATATCTACTATTGAAAAAAGCCTGAAGTTCTTTATTTTTAACATTTTTTGCTGCCTGTGAAATTAAGTTATCCCCCTGTTGATAACTCCAATTATTTAATCTGGTATTTTTCCCTATTTCTTGAGCAAAGCCTACATTAATAGATGTGCCAATAGTACTTAACAAACCAAGTAAAAATAGTAAAAATTTGACATTGTATTTCATGGTAGTTTTATCCTCAATTTTGATTTTTCATAAAGATTTAGATAGAGTACCGAGATAACAATATAGATTGACAACGAAAATAATCTGTTTGTTCCAATAACACAAACGGTCGTTTTCCTGTCAGTTATTTCTACAAGTTCAAAGCAGGATTTTTCTGAAAATTGCTAAAATTTTCTCTAAAAGCAGATATGTAAGAGGATGTTTGAAAAGTCCTTTCATCAGTAGCATAAGATTCAAGATCCCCCTAAATCCCCCTTAAAAAGGGGGACCGTTAGAGTATTTCCCCCCTTTTTAAGGGGGGCTAGGGGGGATCAATAAGTGCCTAAAATTACAGCCAACCACTTTTCAAACAACCTCTAAGAGGGACAGATGAGTTTACCTTGAGACTTACAATATTCCTACCCAATACTTGGAGGTTTTGCCCTAAATTAAAATTTGGGCGCTCAAGCTCAAACCCGTTAAAACGGGTTAAGAACCATATAAAGTCAGATAAATCTGACTTTAGCTTTAGCTTGTGAAATTTATTTCTTGGCTCTATCCCTTGCAGTATTGTATTCCTACCTTCTTTTAAAGCATACTCACGATGTCCCGTCCCAAACGCGATCTTCAACCTGGTTTTTCTTACCACATCACTACCCGTTGCAACAACCGTGAATTTCGTCTAACGCGGTTAGAATGCCGAGAAGTATTTCTTTACGCCATCAAAAAAGCACAGCAAAAGTATAACTTTAAACTTTATGCCCTCTGTATCATGAGCAACCACGTTCATTACTTACTCGAACCAGCCCAGCCAGAAGACTTGCCTAAAATCATGCATTGGCTGAACTGGTACACAGCCATGTGCTTTAACCGAATGCTCAACCGAACGGGACATTTTTGGGAGAAGCGATACCACAGCACGGGCTTTGCCAATACAGACCAACGCCGCGCATTAAATACCTTGCGTTACATCCACGCCAATCCTAAAGCCAGTGGGATGCAGCAGGGGTTTTTCTATGATTTCAGTAACTACGGCATTCATGACCGCTTGAGTGATGATGGTATCACCCAATGGCATCCTGCGTTTCTAGCGTTGGGACGGACTCTGGAAGAATGTGCGGCGAAGTACAGGGGATTTTGCAAAAAGTATCGACCACAGCCGAAACCGGAAAAAAGAACCCATTGGGGTAGTCGCTTTCTCCCGTCATTGAAAAAAAGCAAGGGCAAAACGAAGAAGTCTCCGGGACAAATAAGTTTACCTTGGGACAACCAAATGGTGACGGAGAGTACGGAGGTGCATGAGGTAGCTGAAAAATTTATTCAGGCTAATTGTTATGACCCGGCGGTGCCAGGTATCGGATTTTTGAAATGCTGATTCTTGCGTGGAAAGAGACGCTGTTACAAATATTTATAAAAATCGGAAACCGCTACAGGTTACACTTTACAAGTCTTGATGCGAGAGAAGTGGAAAGAGACGCTGTTACAAATATTTATAAAAATCGGAAACCACAACACAGGTTACACTTTACAAGTCTTGATGCGAGAGAAGAGAACACACACCCCGACACCCCCGCAAAACACCCCCCCCAACAACCAAACAACACCCACACCCACCCGGGAGGTGTCCCCGGAGAGCATTGGTATAAAATGTAACATCATCATAAAAAATCCAGCTTTCTTTCACTCTCCAACCCACGCGATCGCCTAACTTTTCCCAAGCTTCTTTATGGTACTTGCCGTCGGGTATCCCCCCGACTTCAAGGTAGATTTGTTTTTGAACGCTGAAGCCAAAGCGTCCATTGCTATATTTTACCCATAAATGGTCTATTGTGCGGAGGTCCGTACAGGGAAAGCTCAAAAGTTCTTCATCACTAATCCAATCCCCTTTTTCGCGACCTACAACTTGGAGCATAACTAAATAAGTTTCATAGTCTGCTTCTTTCCACTGTCCTGCTTTCAGGAAGTCTCGCAATCGTGTGTAATCTACATTGCGATCGCTACTTAAGTCATCGCTTGGTGCTGATTGTTGTTGTTCGGCTTCCTCAAACAGAAGAGCTATATCCTCATCTTGAAGCTGATAGTATTCCTGCAGTTTTTTTAAATCAGCTTTATCTTTTTGTGAGAGTGGATATCCTCGTTCGTCTACCAACTTGGTAAAAACTTGTCTATATTTATCTAGATTTTCTTGATAGATTCCAAAAGGTTTTAATACTTCGTTTCGAATTGCACGGACTTGTTCTTCTGTTAATTTTAGTTTTTCCTGTAAATCTTTTAATATTTCTGATTCCACTAAAGAAATTTCATGATCATCTGCTAAAAATTCTTCAACCTTCTTGCGGTATTCAGCTATTGCTTCTTCCTTACTGCTGTTGTATGGTGTTGTGGTTGCATTATCTGTTTGTAGTTCAGTTGCGATCGCTTGCAAGAGTGGGTTTCCAGAGTTAGAATTTATAGCTGCAATAATTAGCTTTTCAAACCATCCTTGAGTTTCTGCTGTTCTGATTAATTCAAAGACAATAACTTCTAAATTACTATCTTGAGTAATCTGATTGAGATTTTTATCTAGCTCGAAATATAACATTCGCTCCAGGGACGATTTATCAGTAAAAGCACTGATGAAGGCATCTCGCACTTGTTTGCGCTGCTGGGGATTCGGCATGATTTTTATCAATAAGAGTTATATTTTTTATACATATATCGATAAGTAACCACAGAAGCTACTTGCTCTGTCTTCCTTGAGCCTCCAAAGCCGCTAATCGTTCCTCAATCTAATTTTAATGCGTTTGCCCTAGCTTGTACCTATTACAACAACAGTTTGGTAGGCATTATTAACAACGTTATAATCCAGGTGCGTCATAAAAACAGGGGAACATAGTATGGAAGCGACGGAGGTTCTCACTCTTGGAAAAACTTTTAAAAAGCTAGAAGCGCACCTGCGAAGCTTGGTTGGAAAAGCAATACGTGATTATAACATGATAGATGATGGCGATCGCGTGATGGTTTGTTTATCAGGTGGTAAAGATTCACACACCATGCTCGACCTACTGCTCACCCTCCAGCGCAAAGCCCCGGTTAACTTTGAGATTTTAGCAGTGAATTTAGACCAGAAGCAGCCAGATTTTCCAGAACACGTGCTCCCAGAATACTTAGAATCCTTAGGAGTAGAGTACAAAATAGTAGAAGAAGATACATATAGTATTGTTAAACGGGTCATTCCAGAGGGAAAGACCATGTGTGGTTTGTGTTCGCGTTTGCGTCGTGCTATTCTCTATCGCATCGCCACAGAAGAAGGGGCGACGAAAATTGCTCTGGGACACCACCGGGATGACATTGTCGAAACTTTGTTTTTAAATATGTTTTATGGGGGAAAACTCAAAGCTATGCCTCCAAAGCTCTTAAGTGATGACGGACAACATATAGTGATTCGACCCTTAGCATACTGTAGGGAACACGACATAGAGCGTTATGCCCACTTGAGAAAATTTCCTATTATCCCCTGCAATCTTTGTGGTTCACAAGAAAACCTACAGCGATCGCAAATCAAGCAGATGCTACAAGCTTGGGAAAGCACTCATCCTGGTAGAATTGATAATTTATTTCACAGTCTTCAGAATGTTTGTCCATCCCATCTCGCCGATTCCCAATTATTCGATTTTGCAAGTTTAGGTTGTCAGGTGAATAATCAATCAAAAGATTGCTAATCTCAAGGGATGAAGTGTTATGAAGCAGAAAATGAAAACTTGGTTGCAATCCCTAGTGGGTGTGTTAGTCCTCCTTTTGCTGACAGGGGGCTTGTTGCTGTTGGATGTTAGCCCTGTTATGGCGCAAGCAAACACCGTTAACTATACCCTTGCTGACTTACGATATCGAGATTTTTCCGATGAAAATTTAGAAGGTGCTTCCCTAGCTGGTGCGAATATGCAAGAAGCAAACTTCCAAGGTGCAAATCTCAAAGCAACAATTCTCACCAAAGGGTCATTATACAAAGCCGATTTAACTGAAGCAAATCTGGAAGGAACCTTTGCCGATCGCGTCATATTTGCTCAAGCCAATCTTACAAATACCATTTTTACCGGAGCCATTCTCAGTAGCAGTCGCTTTTTAGATGCGATAATTACAGGAGCAGACTTTTCCGATGCCATTATTGACACCTATGAGGTAAAGTTAATGTGCGAACGTGCTGATGGAGTTAATCCGGTAACAGGCGTTTCAACTCGTGATAGCTTAGGATGTCGTTAGTTAACAGTTAATAGTTAACAATGATTGTACGCCCCTCCGATAACGTAGACGCCATTGTTTTAGCTCAACCCATAAAGAAGCCCCACGTCCTACACGAAGTGAGGCGTGGGAT
>JAWQFQ010000152.1:0-22366 GCA_035967975.1 Scytonema sp. PMC 1070.18 | reverse complement strand
GGGATGTGAAATGTGCATGCTACTGACGAGAAGACTTTTAAAACATCCTCTAAGGCACCTCAAATATTGTTAACCGAGTAGTGTTGCAATAGCTCGTATCTTGCACCAGAGCCAAAAACCCTTCTACAATTACGTTACAAGGTAGCGACTAACTCGTCGTAGGTTAAGATTAAACTTCCACTATTAAAATTGAATTGTTCAAATCTCGTGGTGGTCATGGTAATGTCATTGCGCTCAAAAATGACCTTGTTGTTATTAGCACCTAAACTGATATTAAAATCATCTATGTTGTAAGATTCAAGGCTGAGTATATCAAAACCTCTACCACCATCTATGATAGCGTCACCGAAACCTTTAACAAAGTCTTTTCCGTCACCCATGTCTATATTAACGTTACCACCAAAACTGGAGGCTTCTACGCTATCAGCTCCATCTCCTGTCTCGATAGTACCGCCAAAAATACCGTAAGAGTCGAGTCCGGTAGCATAAGCTTGTATAACATCGGCTCCTTCTCCTGTCCTAATAATGCCTTGAGTGTTTTTAATGGCTATCGCTTTATCAGAAGCATTGGCAGTAGCTTTGATAGTATCGAGTCCTAAACCGAGGTTAATTTCACCTTGAGTGTTGTCAATAGCAATCGCTTTGTCTTCAGCTATAGCAATAGCTTGGGCAACAGCTTTGGCTAAAGCTTGGTTCTCAGGTGTGGCGCTACTGACTGTGCCTGCAGAAGCCTGTGCATACGTAGCAGAATAAGAAGTGGCAGTAGCACTAATAGTATCTGCGCCCCTACCAGTCCCAATTTTGCCTCCAATGTTTTGAATACCTGTGGCAGTGATGGTTGCTTGAGCTAAACTTTGAGCGATCGCTCCTGCAAAAGCTGTGAGATTATCAGAGACAGGGGCTTTGGCGATCGCTTCAACGATGGCTGTAGCATCCGCTGTCGCTGTAGCAACTGCTGCTATAGAAGCCTCGACCTCGCTATCAATAGTGTCACTACCTTGACCAGTACGTATTTCGCCGGAGTTCTTAATGCCGTTGGCAACAGCCTGAATGTTAATGGCAGCAAAAGTATCGGCGATCGCACTAGTATCTAAGCGATCGGCATAAGCTATAGCCTCAGATACTGTCTGTGCGATCGCAGCGATTTTTGCTGTTGCAGTGCCTCTGACTATATCGCGCCCTTCGTTTGTACGAATACTTCCTTTGTTGTGAATCCCATTGGTATTGACAGTAGCTTTACTACTTAAATCGGCAGATGTGATAGCATTTGCGTTTTCGGCTGTAACCCCCACAAAAACTCCGAAACCAAAATCACTATTTATAGAGTCATTACCAATGAGTTCATCGGCTCCTTTCAATGTCTTGACA
The DNA here is from genome assembly GCA_035967975.1 of Scytonema sp. PMC 1070.18. Taxonomy (GTDB): domain Bacteria; phylum Cyanobacteriota; class Cyanobacteriia; order Cyanobacteriales; family Nostocaceae; genus Scytonema. Next base: position 20,998 of record JAWQFQ010000152.1, on the reverse strand, counting down.
TCACTATATGCAGGATTGAAAATTCCACTATCTGAGTAGACTTTATCTGCTGTGTCAGTAAATTGGACTTGACTTAAGTTTAAGGGTGTCATGAAATCCTCCTTTAATTTTGTTTTCAATTTGATGCTTAAACTGAACCAATATCTGATTTCTCTGGTATTGCCTTTAAAACCTGACGTACTTTAACTGTTATCAGTTTCTTGCGTGAGTAACGGTCTTTTTACTATGCTTGTAGAAAGCGTGAGGGCTCTTTTAAATCCCACTACCATACCTACACAGAACTGATAACTGGCAACTAGTAACGATTTAATTCTCTTGTTGCTACTTTCGGTGGAGAATCATCCATAAACCTTGAATCTCTCAAAATTGTAGTATGCAATTTTCCATTAGACCCTTTGATTTTTCTCTAGTCTTTGGTTCGTGTTTTCTCTAAGCAAAAGTTGATTTCTCCGTAATTCATTTCTGCATTACGAAGATTTATGTTTGAGAAAACATGAAATTACACTGTTTAGATTTGGACAGAGATAAGTTGTGTGACTTATAGCTGCCTCCAGCATATTGTTCCCCAATAAAAAATGCGTGAAACCTCTGTTGACTAAGCATTTGAACCAGAAGATGCGTTTACCCTGCTTAGTTATTTATGTTTGGATCTTTCAAACACATACTTCTACGTTTGCTACTTTTCATATAGTATCTTATTCAAGATTTTTAATGTTATATGTTTACAGAAACTTTAATTAAGTATCAAAAAAAATAATCTGAAAATAAAGTTGTTTTATGAATAATGCGTAAGCGTTCAGCCATCAGCTATCAGCCGTCAGCTTTGATGAGCTATGAGGGTGTTTAATTAGCCGATCAAAAACGCCTAGAGAACACCCGAAAATATGTTTCCAAGCTGATTGCTGACGGCTAATAGCTGAACGCTTACAATAATGCAGCACCTAGTAAGTAAACAAAATTGGCTTACGACTCAATACAGTTAGTATTAAGCAGCTTCAAGAAATCCGGTTTTGCAGGAGATATCAGGTTTAGAGTTCTCCACACAAGTCTTAACACCAACCGTATTGGCTGATGTCTCACGACAATTGCATTTTGGATATTGCTAAGCATAGCTTAAATATTGCAAAACAACTGTATAAAAGTAGATACAATCCTGCTTGGTTAACAATAGCTGAAGTCCGATGCAACCCGTATTCTTAGAGAATAGGGGTTTCTAATTTTCGCTTACTTATGTATAGAAGATGCTTGTAGAATAACTGTATAAGAGTGGATACATAGTAACTTTATTTTCAACAGACTATACTAGTTATGAAAGTTATAAAAGATTCAGTGTTTACGCGTATAAAGCCTGAGTCTGTATGGTGAGCATGACTATGATTGCCCATCAACAACCAATACCAATACTGCAAGGGATACAATAACTGAGGAGCCAGAAACCCGTATTCTTGGACATACCGGGTTTCTAATTTTCGCGCTTACCTTGTAGTATTGCAACCAATACTGTAAGGGATAGAGTGATTCGTACTGCAACAAACCTGGTAACTCATGCAAAACCGGGTTTTTGTTCCGGCGAATCCTACGTAGGATTGCATTAACAACATCGTATCACTGGGAAAAAATCAGAAAAAACAAAATGGTCAAGAGGTTTTAACCCCTGACCAATCATTAACCAAGTTCTACAACACACAACCACACACAATTGGTGAGGTCTAGTATTATGTTAAACAATTCTGTGGTTTTGGTCTAGATTTTTACTCAACCAATGTGTAGAAAAATCCCCACTTGTAGTGAGCAGAGGTAGTAGAATGTATTGGGGTGTTTACGAAATCAGCTTAGACTTTAGGAAGAGCCTCGAATGCTGGAATTTGCTCAAAAGAAAATAAACATTGCAGGATACCAGCAAAGATGGACTGGTATAGAAGCGGATTTTGGTAAGTGGGCAAATCATCCGGAACGATTTGATATCGGTCAGGGATTTGATGCTTGTGTCTCGTCACTGGCGATTCACCACTTAAAAGACGAGATGAAATTGAAGTTATTTTCCCGCATTCGTGAAAGCTTGATTGAAGGCGGCTGTTTTTGGAATGCAGATCCCATGTTGCCAGAATCACCTATTCTAGTAGAAGTTTATAAGGCAGTGCGAGAAGAATGGGCGGCCCAACAGGGAACTACTCTGGCAAAAATTCCTACTCAGACTGCCAAAAAGACAACTCACGGGTACTCCAGTCGAGATCGATTGGCGACTCTAGATGCTCATTTACAAATGTTAACATGTGCAGGTTTTGAGACAGTTGCGGTACCTTGGAAATATTATGGTTTGGCAGTATTCAGTGGTTGGAGGGGTTTCGGGGTTTGAAGGTGTTGCCGGATTTTAGAGAATTGGTATATAGGATAAGAATGACGATTGCTGCACTGTTATTTTTTCAGGAGAGGAATTTAGAATCAACAAAGCTGCTTTTCCCAAAGAGCATTTTATCCTTTATCCTTCATACTTTCTTTGGCTTTCTTTGATCGCTATCTGCCACCTTCTAGTTTCATAAAGGAGAGCATCCTTGTTTCATAAAAAGAAAAAATCTAGTCAGTTTGGATGTGAGCATCAACTTTACTCCCGATGCCCTATTTGTTGCATTATCCCACCTTACATACTAGAAAACGTTGCGGTAAATGGTAATCTACAGCAACGTGAGTGGGCATTTCGCACATTAAATGTCTCAGCGCAAATTCGTGGGCGACGAAATGTCATCGGTTCTGTCAACTTTGCACCTTCTCCTGGCGAAAAGCGCCGCACCATCTTTGATGCAAAAAATAGTGAAGAACTCCCCGGTATACTGGTTCGTTCTGAAGGCGATCCTCCCAGCCAAGATCCAGCCGTCGATGAAGCTTACGATGGCGCTGGTGCAACTTATGACTTGTACCATCAGGTATATGATCGCAATTCTATTGATGACAAGGGATTGCGTTTAGACTCAACCGTTCATTACGGAATAAAGTATGAGAACGCTTTCTGGAACGGCGACCAGATGGTTTACGGTGATGGTGATGGAGAAATGTTTCAACGCTTCACCAAATCTATTGATGTTATTGCTCACGAGTTAACACATGGCGTTACTCAGTATGAAGCTGGTCTAATATACTATGGAGAACCTGGAGCGCTGAATGAATCTTTTTCGGATGTTTTTGGTGTTCTTGTCAAGCAGCGAGTTAACAACCAAACCGTAGACAAAGCCAGCTGGATTATTGGCGAAGGTTTATTGACATCAAAGGTTCAAGGTGTAGGTATCCGTTCGATGAAAGCACCAGGGACAGCATACGATGACCCCGTTTTGGGCAAAGATCCTCAACCTGCAAATGTTAAAGACAAATACACTGGTGACCAAGATAACGGAGGAGTCCATATAAATTCGGGAATTCCCAACCATGCCTTTTACCTAGCAGCAATGGAAATTGGCGGTTATGCTTGGGAAAAAGCTGGTAAAATATGGTACCTAAGTTTGTGCGATCGCCTGCGTTCCAAAGCCACTTTCAAACGAGCTGCTAATACCACTATCCAAGTTGCTGGAGAACTTTACGGAGCGGGAAGTAAAGAGCAAAAAGCAGTGCATAATGCTTGGGAAAAAGTAGGAGTGCTTTGAAATTATGAATTATGAATTATGAATTATGAATGATAGAAAGTTATGGAATTCATGATTTATAGTTTGTGGTTTTGTTGGTAGACTAGGAGATAAATATTGCGTAAGCATTCAGCACTTCAGTCGTCAGCTAAGAGCTTTTGAGAATATTTGTATGAAATGCTACTCTGACGACTACTGAAACAGTATTAAGTGCTGAAATGCTGTTAGTAAAGAGCTGAATGCTTACAATAATGCAGTATCCTCCTGATAGAAACTATAAGAGATAAAAAAAATGCGGGTTTCAATGGAACGGACGGGTGGCTTTGCTGGTATCAGCAAAAAAAAGACCATAGATACAACGAACATTCCCATAAATGAGGCTAATCAGCTACCTCAGCTTGTGGAAGCTGCTAATTTTTTTAACTTACCTGAAAATATAACCTCTCCCTCCCCTCAACCAGACCGCTTTCAGTACAGATTGACAGTAGAAGATAAAGATAAAAAACACACAGTAACAGTGAGTGAGGCAGCACTACCAGGAACATTAAGACCGCTGATTGAATGGCTTAACCAACACAAATGAATTATGAATTATAAACCCACCTACTGCATTCATAATTCATAATTCATAATTCATAATTTACAACGGTTCCCATGCTTTTCCCTTATAGCCGTACTGGAAAATTTCTGGATGCAGAAGATCTGCCAAAATTTCTAGAGAATCTACCAATCTCGGTCCCGGACGATTAAAATAGGAGTTACCGTCTGTAATGTATACCCTACCGCTCTGAACAGCATGCAATTTTTGCCATTCCGGACGTTGACTTAGCATCTGGGCTGCTTGTCGAGTACGCTTTAAATCGAAGCCACAGGGCATAAACACAACGATATCTGGATTGCTAGAAATTAAACTCTCCCATGACAAAGATGTTGAAGGTTGACCTTTAATGCTGAAGAGGGATTCTCCCCCTGCTAGGGAAACCAGCTCTGGAATCCAATTAGCAGCAATCATTAAAGGATCTGTCCACTCGATACAGGCGACAATTGGAAGGCGTTCAGTTTGGGACAAACCCGCTGTTTTGCGTTCTACTATTTTGACGCGAGCTTCTAAGTTTTCTAACACCTGTCGAGAGTCTACCCCAAATACACTCCCAACTCTTTCGATATCAGCCCAAACATCTTCAAGAATATTTGGTTGTAAAGAAATAATCTTGGGTGAAGAGTGAGTCAGGGAAGCAACGGCTTCTTCCACGTCCTTCAGACTTACAGCACAGACATCGCATTGATCTTGAGTGACAATGTGAGTGGGCTGTAATTTTTCTAAAACATCTGTTTTGATTTCATAAATGCTCAGAGCAGATTGTAACAAGTTGTTAACTTTATCATGAATTTCATGGCTGGGCGCGTTGGTGTTTATACGTGCTTGGGTACAAACAGGTCTGTCTTGGATGTCTGGGGGATAGTCACATTCGTGCGATCGCCCCACTATGGCTTCAGTTAACCCCAGCTCTGCTAAAATTTCCGTTCCTCCAGGAATAAGAGAGACAATTCTGATATTGTCATCCGTCATTGCTCCACCTCCGAAACATCTGATATTTTTTTCATTTTCGCAAAATTTGACCAACTTAGAATCTTTCTCTAGGTGAATGAAGATTATGAGAAAGGGAGAAACCAAAAATAAGGAGAGAAACGTCTAACAAATAGCTAATACAGGTTGGCGCAAATAACCCCCCTATGTGCAATAAGTAAAAATCTGATAAAATCAGTGTTCTTTCTTTGTTGTGCTAGTTATAAATGACTACAACTGAAATTTTTCCGCTTATGCAACTCCCAGTACCTTATTTTAGATTTTCTGTATCTCAGACCATGGAGTGGTATATAGCAATCCTAAATCAGTAGCTAATAGCTAATTGTTCATAGCTAATTGCTTTTTTACCATTAGCTATTAGCTATTAGCCGTCCTAAGTTTTTGAAAATTCAAACCATTTACAAAACAGTGCATAATAGTCAGGAAAATAATGTTGACGTACAGCAGGGAAGCCAAGAGCCAGAAAATGTGCTGATTGAGGACCATTCTGAATTGAAGATTGATGCAGAACTGCGACAAAGTGAAGCAAAATTCCGAGCAATTGTGGAAAATTCTTCTATAGGTATTGGACTTGTCGATATGCAAGGAAAGATTACAGATACCAATCCAGCTTTATGTAAAATGTTGGGATACAATCAACAAGAGATATGCGGAAGGTGTTTCACAGATTATGTTGTTAAAAAAGCAGAAGATTTAGAGCTTTATCAACAGTTAGTCGCAAGAATTTCAGATGGTCTGGAAATGGAAAGGCTTCTTCTGCACAAAGATGGTCGATTAGTTTGGAGTCATCTCAATATTTCTTTAATTCCAGATACACATGGAAAACCAAAATTTTACCTTGTCATGATTGAAAATATTACTGAACGCAAGCAAATAGAATTAAAATTACGTGAAAGTAAAGAGGCGGCTGAAGCTGGGAGTAGAGCAAAAAGCGAATTTTTAGCAACTATGAGCCATGAATTGAGGACTCCTTTGAATGCAATTATGGGGCTGTCTCAGTTGCTACAAAATGAGATTGTGGGCTTGCTGAATGATAAACAAAGGGAGTATATTAATTGTATCTACAGCAGTGGCGAACATCTACTAGCGTTAATCAACGATATTCTTGACCTTTCTAAGGTGGAAGCAGCAAAAGAAGAACTTTTTGTATCTTCATTAGATGTTAAAGAGCTATGTTACTCTGTTGTAGCTACAGTACGCGATCGCGCCTTAGAAAAGAGATTGGAACTGACCATAGATATTGATAAAACAGTAGATATTTGCTTTGCTGACGAACGCAAAATCAAGCAAATGTTATTAAATTTATTAACAAATGCTATCAAATTCACTACCACAGGTACGGTAACTTTAAAAGTAGAGAAAGTGCCATTAGGTATAACCTTTACAGTTTCAGATACAGGTATTGGTATTGATTCGAGCCAGTTCAAGTTTTTATTTGAACCATTTAAACAACTTGATAGTCGATTAAGCCGTCAATACGAAGGTACAGGTTTAGGTTTAGCATTAACGCGCAAATTAGCACGTTTGCATGGTGGAGATGTCACAGTGGAATCAAAATTAGGACAAGGGAGTCAGTTTACATTATTTCTCCCCAATCAAGATGGGGAGATGGGAGGATTGGGAGAAGCATCTCATTGCAACTCTAGGGTAACCAGCCTTCACAATGTTGATACCCCCTCTCCTTGTCCCCCCAAAACTAAACGCATTCTGCTTGTAGAACATGAGGAACACACTGCGATGCTATTGCAAGATTATCTTCAGACAATAGGTTACCAAGTGGAAAGGATAGGAGACGAAAAAAGATTTTTTGATTTGGTGCGTTCTCAACAACCAGATTTAATTTTACTGGATGTGGAATTATTGGGAGAAATCACAGGTTGGGATTTGCTAGCACAGGTGCGACAACAAACCGATTTACAAACCTTACGAGTGGTGATGATGACTCCCCTCGCAACACCTGATGAGATTGAACGTCTCAAGCAAGCCGGTGCAAATGATTGTCTAAGTAAGCCGATTGGGATCGTTCAATTAGAGTCAATACTGATTCGGTGTCTTAATTAACAGTTATTAGTTATTAGTTTTATGATTGAGTAGCGAGCTCCTCATAATGTACTTGATCGCTGCATACTGTACACTGTTTGAAAGGTTTGCCATGCTTTAATTAGATTTCCTTGCATTAGAGTGGCGACTCCGGACAAAATGTTTAGCTCTTGTAATGTTGGGTTTTTAGCTAAACCAGGTTCTAGGGATTTTTGTGCTGCTTTTGGTTCCCAATTATACAGTTGTACAAATGCTAAATAAGCATATGCGTAGGGATTTTCTCGGTCTAATTGAGTGACTTGCTGTAGAGATGCGATCGCACCATCCACCCGTCTCTGCAAGACATTTGCTAAAGCTAAACTATAAGCCAAAGCGGGTTCTGGAGTAAAATTCTGTAGTCTATATTCTAGAGTCAGTCGTGCTTGTACCAAATAATCCTGAGTCGGGTCGTATTGATTAATACGTCCTACTTCATCAAAAATCCGGTCTATTACCTTTGCTCCTTGAGGTAACCGAGCACCCAATGTCCTCAATTGAGTCAATAAATCTAACTCTGGCGCAGGTTGAGCAATGGCTTGGGGCGCAATTTGCAATGTAATATTTGGTACTTGAATGGGATAACTTTCGCCTGACTTTCTGTTGAGGTAAATCGCTTCTAAACTATAGGTCCCTGGAACTAGGTCAGGAGTTGGTAGCATTGCTAACCTTTCAGTTACTTGAAACGTACCTTCAGGTTTTTTATCTCCAGAATGTAAATTCCCCATTGCAATACCGTGGTCGTGAATCCATGACAATGAAGAGTGGGGAGTAGGGTGTGGGGACGCAACGCCTTTTGTCCCTACAGGAGTGAGGTGTCGCCAAGTCAATATAACCAATCCATGTTGTAGTTCGTCCCACGAACCAGACCACTCGTAAATTACAGGGACAGGAACTCCTGGTGGGGCTTGTTCTGGTACTATCACTTTTGATAGGGTAATTTTTGCAGGTGTTTGCCCTGTCCCAGTCACTGGTTTTACCTCTATTGTTGGGATTTTGTGATGATAAAGCTTAAGGACAGAATCATCTGGTAACTTCCACGACTTTCTGAGTTGAAAATCTCCACCCTTTTCTACAGTGTTGACAGTCGTGGATTGGGTTTTTGGAACTGACCCTTGGTTACCAGTTTTTGTAAGGAACCACTCAAGCGATCGCACATCTTTATCTACAAAATTTTTCCTTGTCCCGACCTGACGCCCGTAAACCTGAAAGTTACGGAGTGCGCCATAGTAATTAAAATTATGTTGGTTAATTGCTTCTGTGGATGGTAACACTCCCAAAGTAGAACGCAAATACGGTTCTGTTTGAATAATCTCAGAAATTACCTGAGTGTGGGGTAACTCCTGTTTCATATCAGGAAAATATTGAGCACTGGGACTCAAAGCGTGTGTGAACCATCCACCGATAAAACCTCCTAGTGGGAACAAGTTTAACAACATAAGAATCACAGCTAAACCAACAGTACCCCACCGAATGCGTTGTCCCCTCATATTGGAGAATCTTGTTAATCCATATGCGAAAACAACCGACAAAACAGGTAAATAGGGCAATACATAACGACTATCTTTATTCATATTAAGAGATGACAGCAGATAGGCACCTACGAGGAAGACTGTCAGCCATATCAGGTGTGAGGTGTAGGGTGTGGGGAAATTTTTTGTCTTCGAGTCTTTTGATGATAGACCCCAATGCAGTAAAAGACAAAAGATAGGGATTAATAATAAAGGTAGAGAAATTTGATAGGGTAGTTGTTGCCAGTAATAAGTCCATGCTTGGAGTGTATTGAGGGGGGCGTCACCTTCGGCGATCGCAGAATCTATCGTCGCTCGCTTACCAGAAGTGAGGATAAACAGCCAATTGGTACGATACCAAGAACCAAACACCAACAACGATACGCAAAAGCTACCAAGTAGTTGAGCTAAGCGACCCCAATGGCGATTTTTTAACGCCCCTACCCCAACCCATACAATCGGCGTCAGTAAAAACAGTAACGCCGTCTGCTTCACCATTACCGCCATCCCAAAAGACAAGCCAAAGATGACAGCCCAGAGGAGGGATGGGAAAATGGGAGGATGGAGAGTTGTTTTCTCCCCTACACCCCTACAACCCTGCACCCCTACACCCGTTAAAGTACTTCGCCAAGCAGTGAGACAAAAGAAACTTAAGGTAACAACTGCGGCTAGAGGATAGTCCAGAAGAAAAGTGAGACGAAACTGATAAAGAGCCGGGAAAAGTTGACAGAGTCCAGCAGCCCACAAACCTATAGACTCGCCGAAGAGAACTTTGCCCAAACCATAAACGGAACCCAATAAAATTGCACTAAATAACAACATGACTAGACTTGCTTCATCTGGTCCTGTACCAAAGATATTTTGAACAAAAGCTGTCAATATATAAGTTAAGGGCGGTATTTTGGACGATAACAACCACAAACCCTGCCACCACTCCGGGTTTAACCACTGAGGATTTTGCAACGCTTGCCAGTAGTTTAACGTTCCCGTCAAATAATCTGCTTGATCCCAACCAGGAGTAGAACGATCCAGAGTCAACCAAATGCGATCGCACAACGCCCCCAATAACCAAATTACACCCAGTATTAGTAAACTTTTAAACTGACTGCGCTTACGTTTTTGCTCTATCATATTTTTCGTTATCTGTCAACATCCAACCTTGGGGGTGCAACGCCTTGCGCCTATATAACAGTCCTCAACAGTTAACTGAATTTCTTCCTCATTGTTACATGACGAATACCAGCCTCCTCAAAAACCTCACCCTCTTGCTGAAACCCCAACTTTTCGTGCAAACCCTTCACATACTCCTGGGCGTGAATCACTACTTCTGGAATATTCTTGCTAGAAATATCCTCCAAAGCCTTTTCCATCATTTTCTGACCAATACCATATCCTCTAGCTTCAGACAAAACAGCAAGTCTTTCAATCTTCGCACTCATCTCATCCAAATATCTAATCCTCGCAGTTCCCACACACATCTCATTTAAAGAAGCAATCAGCTGCACAGATGTTTCATCTTTACCATCAAAATCTAATTCCGGGTCAACCCCTTGCTCATCCTGAAACACCAACTTTCTGATTGCTCGAATTGCCGAACCATCTCTGTGCCAATCGGCAATCCTAACAACAATATTATGCATCTAATCTGCTCTCCGCGCTCTCTGTACCTCTGCGGTTTCATTATAACGGTGAGTCAAGACGCTTCAAACAGGGGGTCTATCCTAGATGAAATATGAAATTCTCGTGAAGGCTGCTAATAGCTAATAGTTAATGGTAAAAAAAGCAATTAGCGATTAATACACTCAAGATTGGTGACCAAAGAGAGCGATTAATTCCTCTCGCGATCGCTGCAAAAGTAAAGGGGTAAATTCTTCTGGTGATAGAGCCATTAATGGTTCAACAATTGCTGAAAGTTCAGTATCTATTGACCCAAAGCGAACTCTGAGCAAGTTTTCTATGACTAGCCTTCTTTCTTCGTGAACTCCTTCAGCTCGTCCTTCCTGAACTCCTTCAGCGCGTCCTTCCTGTCTAGCCAATTCCCGATCTTGCTGATAAAGTGGTGCTAATCTCATAACCAATGCCCGATCATCTTCTTGTGGTTGTGAATTTTGGGTTGTAACTAGGTTCTGCTTGAGGGTATACAACAATTCTAACGTTGCTTGCCTGTTTGGGTGAGATGGTGCGAGTGCCACTAATTCGTCAATAGCTTGGTTTTGTACACTTCCACGTCCAAGAATTCTTAACCACAGTGTTTCTGGAATTGGTGGTAACTGATGAATCACAACTATCGCTGTTTGCAGATACTCTGCCATTAAGTACACTCCTGAAACCCAATCTACTCCTTGTTGTGCTCCAAATCCTCTTAACAATCTCGGTGAAGCTGTAGGAGTGAGTACCCAGAGTTTGGGAATTTTTGTCTTCAAAAGTGTGGTTTTGTTCCGCTTGGCTTCTCGCTGCAATTGTCCCCTCACTTCTAGTGATTTCATGAAATGATTTTTAATTTGTCCTGAAATAAATTCAAAACCATCCATCTTGGTCAAACACACAGAGCACATCTTTCGTCAATACAGAGAAACTCGGTATGCTTGAGATACCGAGTTGGTGATTTTTGCTGATTTTGCTCCCGATTGTCACCGACTCAAGATTGGTGACCAAATTGAGCAATTAATTCCGCTCGCGATCGCTGCAAAAGTAAAGGGGTAAATTCTTCTGGTGATAGAGCCATTAATGGTTCAACAATTGCTGAAAGTTCAGTATCTATTGACCCAAAGCGAACTCTGAGCAAATTTTCCACGACTAACCTTCTTTCCTGGTGAACTCCTTCAGCGCGTCCTTCCTGTCTAGCCAATTCCCGATCTTGCTGATAAAGTGGTGCTAATCTCATAACCAATGCCCGATCATCTTCTTGTGGTTGTGAATTTTGGGTTGTAACTAGGTTCTGCTTGAGGGTATACAACAATTCTAACGTTGCTTGCCTGTTTGGGTGAGATGGTGCGAGTGCCACTAATTCGTCAATAGCTTGGTTTTGTACACTTCCACGTCCAAGAATTCTTAACCACAGTGTTTCTGGAATTGGTGGTAACTGATGAATCACAACTATCGCTGTTTGCAGATACTCTGCCATTAAGTACACTCCTGAAACCCAATCTACTCCTTGTTGTGCTCCAAATCCTCTTAACAATCTCGGTGAAGCTGTGGGAGTGAGTACACATAGTTTGGGGATTTTTGTCTTTAGAAGTGTGGTTTTATTGCGCTTGGCTTCTCGCTGCAATTGTCCCCTCACTTCTAGTGATTTCAACAGACAATCACAAATTTCTTCAACAGATGCTGGATTGCGGAATGGTTCAAATATCGCGGGTCTTGCTGCTAACTTCCCTAACAATCCTAGGGTTTCGATATTCGTTGTTTGTGCTGATGGTACAAACAACACGTCTATTTCTCTTACCTCTCCCGCCACACGGCTCGGTGCAATTACTTCCCCATAGGATTTGAGTAATTCTTCGAGATAGTCCTTGGCAAATTGGTCATGAATAAATCTTGTCATTCACTTGAGATTAGGAACATTTGTTGAGATATTAGACAAGATTTTATAGCATTTCAAACAGCACGTTTCTACATTCTTAAATTTATTCTCTTTGTGCTCTTGGCGTCTTCTCTTCCCTCCGGGACGCTGCGCGAACGAGACGCTTCTCTTTCGAGAGGCTCCGCCAACGCGTTCACGAAGTGTCCCGAAGGGAAGGCGGTTCCATAAGATTAGGTGGGCTTTGTTTGCCCACCTTACAATTCTACTCAGCCCCCTCAATCGGAGCAAAACCTTGACGTTGAATATTCTCCGTCACAGTACGAGGTTCCAGAAACTGTAGCAAGTAATCAGGACCGCCAGCCTTAGAACCCACGCCGGAAAGCTTGAAACCACCAAAAGGCTGTCGGGACACTATAGCACCCGTAATAGTACGGTTAATGTACAAATTCCCGACTTCAAAATCTTCCTGCGCTATTTGAATGTGCGAAGGAGTTCTGGAGTACAGCCCTCCAGTCAAAGCGTAGTTGGTACCATTCGCAATGTCCAACGCCTCCTTAAAGTTCTTCGCCTTCATCACCGCTACCACGGGACCAAAAATTTCTTGTTGGGCTATAACCGCGTTTGGTGATACATCGGTAAATATAACAGGACCGACAAAATAGCCATTATCTGGGGAAGGTAATTCTAAAGCGGTGGTTGCTTCTGCTTTACCCTTCTCAATATATTCCCGGATGCGATCGCGTGCATTAGCATCAATCACAGGTCCCACTTGTGTACTGGGTAACTCTGCTACACCAATATTCAGGGATTTCGTCGCCTCCACAAACCTCTGCACAAAGGCATCATAAATCGTTTCCAGCACCACCACTCGCGAACAAGCAGAACATTTTTGTCCACTGTAGCCAAATGCTGACTGCACAGATCCCATAACAGCCTGGTCTAAATCAGCACTTTCATCCACGATAATAGCATTCTTTCCACCCATCTCAGCAATCACTCGTTTCATATGCTTTTGACCGGGTTTGAGAATGGCTGCTTCTGCGTAAATCCGGCATCCAACCTCTTGAGAACCTGTAAAAGCAATCACATGAGTGGCAGCATGATTAACTAGATAGGCACCAACTTGGGAACCCTTACCGGGAACGTATTGAAAGACACCTTTAGGGATTCCCGCCTCAACCAAAACTTCCGTCAGTTTAGCTGCAATAACAGATGATGTTTCCGCAGGTTTCAGCAGAGTACAATTACCAGTCACCAGGGCTGCAACAGTCATTCCCGTTGCGATCGCCAGAGGAAAATTCCACGGAGAAATCACCACAGCAATTCCACGAGGCTGATAGATATACCGATTTGTCTCCCCAGCAACATCGTAATTATAACCTTGCTCTAACCGTTCCATCTCATCAGCATAATAGCGACAGAAATCTATCGCCTCAGAAACCTCACCATCCGCCTCCCGAACAGGTTTCCCAACTTCCAAAACGATCCAAGCGGAAAGTTCTGCACGGCGTTGTTCCATTAACTCCGCCGCCTTCCGCAATATACCCGCACGTTGTGCTACAGGTGTTTTGCGCCATCCAGGAAACGCAGCCTTTGCAGCTTGCATCGCCTGTTCTGCTTGTTCCACACTCAGGAGTCCGATTTTACCAACTACCTCAGTAAAATTAGAGGGGTTTACAGAATCAATAACAACCTCAGTCTTAGTGTACTCCCCATTAATCAGAGGAAAATAAGTTTTTCCTAATTGCTGGCGAACAGTTTGAAAAGCTTGTTCGGCTTCCTTTCTTTCTTCCTCCTCAGCATAATCTGTGTCAGCTGCGCCAGTGAAGGGACAGGGGGAGAGGGGGGGAGTGGTAGAATTTTCCGCTTGTCCTACAATTGGTGGGGCTAACAGCTGCTCTATCGGACGGTCTTCCATATTTTGCCGTAAGAAGGAACTATTGGCGGTATTCTCTAACAAACGCCGAATCAGATACGCCATCCCTGGAAGAAGTTCACCATAAGGACAGTACATTCTGACGCGATAACCTTTATCAACCAGCGCTTTTGCAAGTTTATCACCCATACCGTAAAGGACTTGCATTTCAAAGCAACGACGGGGGACATTCAAACTTTCTGCTATTGCGATCGCACGCGCTTGGGAACGAACGTTATGACTACCAATGGCAGCATATATATATTGATGATTCTGTAGCAATAACTCGGTCAACTGCTCAAAGTTAGCATCCGTTGCAGCTTTTTCGTTGTAAACTGGCTGCTGCCAATGTTTTTGTTCCGCTTTGATGGTTTCCTGATCCCAATACGCACCTTTAACCAAGCGAATTGTCACCGGATAACCCCGTTGTTTCGCCCAAGCAATCAAGTCTTTGACATCTTGTTCGCTATCGCGCAGATAAGCTTGAATTGTAATCCCAATATCTGTGCGGCTTCTAAACTCCTCTTCCATCAATAATTTTTTCAAGATGGTAAGAGTAATGTCTTTGTATGCATACTGTTCCATATCAAAGTGGACAGCAGCACCCAGTTCTTGAGCACGACGTAACAGAGTGCGGATGCGATCGCTCACTCTTTCTTCACTCCCTCTTGCATCTAAAGGGTCAAACTGGGAGTAAAACGCCGTTAACTTCACCGAAACCTGGACTTTTGGTAAAGGCTGTCCGTCCGCTTCATCAATCAAGGGAACTTTTGACCAACTCTTCGATGCATCCACTAATTGTTGCATCAAATCAAGGTAACGTTCTAAGTATGATTGCGCTTCTGCTTCGGTAATGACCGCCTCACCCAATAAATCCACGGTGAAAGCCATTTTTTCCTTACGCAGTCGCTCAATCGTCTTCAATGCTTGTTTAATATTCTCTCCAGAAATATATTTATGAGCTAACGTTTCCACCCCTGTAGAAACAGTTGAAGCAGCAACCTGTCCCGGCATAGAATCAGGGTTAGCAAAGTTCAGCATCCCCTTTAGAGCAGCTGGTAATTCTACCGACTCATCCCCCAGGTACTCCTGTAAATGGGCTGCAATTTCCGACTTACTACGTAAAGCAGGAAGAGTATCAATAAAACGAAATAGCTGCACCCGTAACCCTGGATTGCTCATCGCCCAAGCCAGTAGCTTATCATCCAAACTCATCCGATCCCGCAGCGCCGCCAAGAACGAACGGTTTTCCTGGGTTGCTGCTAGGAGTTGTTTGGCGATTTCCTGGGTTTTAGCCTCGTAAGTGCTTGTTTGTACTTGTAATACCACTGATAACAGACTCCTTGTAAAAGGCGAAGCTTCGATTATAAAGCCTGTGTTTCTATTGTGGCTTGTCAAAAGTGTGATCGCTTTCTTGATGATCATACAAAATGCGATCGTTAAACAAGGTCAATGGTTTTCAGTGCGATCGCCTAATCTTGTAGTGATCGCGGATCTTGTAGGGTGCGTTCCTTAAGCGATCACGGATCTCGTAGGGTGCGTTCCTGACTGCAACTCCCACTACCCCACCGATAGATTATTGGGAACGCACCATGCTCATGAATTCCTTGAAGCAAGATCACCGCAAATCCTTACAATAAAGCTCGAAGGCTGTAAAATAAGGAACCGATGAATTTTAGAACCTTTTGTGAGCGAAACCGTCTATATTGAAACTAGTATTTTGGGGCATTTGACCGCTAGACCAACGGATAACCTGATTCTTGCCGCCAACATCAAGATCACACAAGACTGGTGGGACGAGTATAGTAGTTCCTTGGTTCTGTATGTCTCGGAAATTGTTGAAGATGAAGCATCGAGAGGAGATTCAACAATTGCTACTCAAAGACAGAACTTGTTACAGTCCTTGATTTTTCTCGATCTAACAGAAGAAGCGATCGCCCTAGCACAAGAATTCTTACAACAAAGCAACCTACCTCCCAAAGCCTCTAATGATGCTTTACACATGGCACTAGCAACGGTTTACGGTTTGGACTACCTGCTAACATGGAATTGTAAGCACATGGCAAACGCTCAAATTCAAAGAAAGCTATCCCAAATTAGTCTTAAGCTTGGATACAAGCTACCATTTGTTTGTACCCCTTACGAGTTCATAGGATTTAAGCTTCGAGGAGAATGACTATGTATAAGGATGAAATTGTCGAAGAAATTCATAAATATAGAGAAGAATACGCAAAATCTTTTAATTATGACCTCAAGGCAATATTTGATGATCTCAGAGAAAAGCAAATTGCTAGTGGACGAAAATTCGTAAAACTGCCAATTAAGAGAGTGTCTAACAAATCACTGCACCCGACCTTATGAGATACCTTTGCTCAGGTGCGTTTATGAATGAAGTGTAACACGCCATCTCAATCCCCACAGTGCGATGGCGACAGCCACTCCCTACGGGAGGATCGCGGAGCTTGTAGACTGAACAAACGCAGATGATTTTGGAATATATTGCCAAAAATAGGAATTTTGCCCACTCTACCATCGAGTAAAATGGAGATAGCATCAAATAGTTAAAAGACTGTGGCTGGAGATTCACAGATGGAAACAATCGATATTAACCAAGCTTTAACTGAAATATCAAAATTAATTGAAAAAGCGGTCGATGGCGAAGAAATTATTATCACTAAAAACAACCAACCAATAATCAAATTAGTATCCCTACAACCCCCCCAACACGCCCTCCGCTTTTTGGCAGCGACCGAGGTTTATTTTCCATAACTGATGATTTTGATGAACCTTTAGAAGATTTCAAGGATTATATGTAGTGAAATTATTGTTAGATACCCATAGTTTGATTTGGTTTTTTTCTGGCGATTCTAAATTAAGTAATACTGCCCAAATATACATAGAGGATGTTAAGCAGGAAAAATTAATTAGTTTAGCGTCCGTCTGGGAAATGGCAATTAAACAAAGCAAAAACAAATTAACTTTAACCTTACCATTAGAAGATTATATTCAACAAAAACTCAAGCTAGAAGATTTTGAATGACTCCCAATTAATTTGAATCATTTAGTGATTATTTCCTCTCTACCCTTCCATCATAATGACCCTTTTGATCGGCTAATAATTGCACAAGCTATAGCTAAAGGAATTCCGGTTATAAGTCGAGATTTAGCCTTTGATTCCTATGGAATTCAACGGATTTGGGATTAAGTGCGATAGCCGAAGGCTTAAGCTTCGCTTATCGCTTGTGTGGGGTAAAAAATTAATGCGTAGCCGAATGGCTTGTCATCAGACATCGCCTCTGGTGTTGCTTATATGAAAAGTTAAGCGATCGCGCCGATGACGATAAAATAAATTCATGGATATTGTTTATCGCCTACAAGGTGTTGAATTTGAGTGGGATAGCAACAAAGCGCAAAGCAATATTGAAAAACATGGTGTTACCTTTGAAGAAGCCACAGAGGTTTTTTTCGATCATTTCTACCAAACTAGTGATGCAAACCCTATCAATGCTTCTAGCCGCGAACTACGCGCTTTTATCATTGGTTATTCCCTGGAACAACGTTTGTTGCTTGTAGTCCATGTAGAACGTGGATTACGAACACGCATTATTTCTGCTCGTGTAGCGACTCATACAGAGAGAAAACTTTTTCAATCAGAAGCAGAAATTTTAAATATTATACAAGAAATTCGTTCTCAAACTAATTGTTAGGGCGATCGCGGTTCTTGTAGGGTGCGTTAACTGAAAGTACGGCACCATGATTATATTGCTTTGACAGTGCGTACGCCCAAAAACCTGCTCACCTTTGACAAGCAACTGCGATCGCTCAAACAGAAGCCATTGCCTAAAATAATAGTATATTTTTTTACTTAAAAAATATTGTTTGCGTATTTGTATGCAGGAAACTCGGACTTTATATTATAGATTAGAGATAAAAAATATACATATCTCAAATCAAAACCTGCCTATTGTGTAAGTTACTTGATCCCGATCAGGGAGTACTCATTAAGATGTTTGACAACTGGACTTTTGAAATACTTTCGGTATCCAAGGTGCCAGAAACCCGGTTTCGCACGAGTTACCGGGTTTCTAATTTTCGCAAAACCTAAGCAGTACTGGGTTGAGTTGTAGTTTGCTTTCCGAAGGGTAACCCAACATCCTTCAGCCCCCGTTGGTTTGCTAAATAACGAATCGTTTCGGGATGAATGTGATCGTGGTGGAATCGGTATAATAAAAATATATTTTTTATACACTCTGGTCATGTGGAATTTGAATTTGACGACTCTAAAAGTCAATCCAACCTAGTAAAACATGGAATCAACTTTCTAGATGCACAAGAACTCTGGACTGATCCAGATCGAGTAGAAATTCCGGCTCGAACAGAAGACGAAGCGAGATTTCTAGTCATCGGCAAAATTGCTCAAAAATGCTGGTCAGCCGTCATTACCTATCGAGAAAACAAAGTCCGGATTATTTCAGTCCGGCGATCGCGAAAAGAAGAGGTAGCCATTTATGAAAGCAACAGAATTTGATGCCAAATTCGATCAAGGAGAAGACATCACAGAATTCCTAGACCAATCCCTAGCCAAACGTCCAGGTCATGAACAGAAACGAGTCAACGTCGATTTCCCAGCTTGGATGATTGAAGCATTAGATTATGAAGCGAAACGATTAGGTGTCACCCGTCAGTCAATCATTAAGGTATGGCTTGCAGAACGGTTGGAAAAATTATCTCACAGAAACATCCAACATATAGACGTTTGACATCTGTACTTTTGACAAAGTATTCACGATGACTTCGCAATCGGAGGAAAAGCAATGAGAACCCACGATAGTAAAACCAGTACAAGTCACTCAAGCGCACCGCAAAAACCTTTTGCCCTTAAAAATAAAGAAAATGTTAAAACAATTCTGAACGATAATTTTGAACGTGGAGAAGTTCCATTGTTCCATATAGGGGCTTACACGGGAACATTTTACATCAACAAGGAAACTATAATGGGACAACTGAGACCGGAGCGTTCCCCAATCAATGTAACTATCTCTAAATGGATGCGGTGTTGACTTGATCGCGCTCCACACCCTACGGTAAAGCTCAGTGCGATCGCCAAAAACTTCTCTGTAGCGATCTAAATAGTGTGTCCTTCCTCTATCAATAAGTTCGTGTATGGCTAACAAGACGTTATCATTTTTTTGAATTGTACCATGTTCAGCATCTGTCTCATAGGTTGTTACACCATTAAGGCATGGTTTCACCGAAGTGAAACGGAGTGGTTGTGCCTGCACGACAAGCATATTCCCATTCCGCTTCGCTAGGCAAGCGGTACTGTCTTTTAGTGTACACGCACAAGCGATCGCAAAACTCAACTGCATCATACCAATAAACTCGCTCAACAGGGCGATTTTTACCTTTAAAACGAGATGGGTCAGGGTCGAGCTCGCGGTTAACTTGTGGCATAGCCGATACTACTTGCCATTGTGCTTGTGTTATGGGGTACTTCCCCATAAAGAAAGGTTTAAAGGTTACTACGTGTTGAGGACTTTCCGATTTGCGATGCTCAATTTCATCTTCCGGTGACCCCATCAAGAATGTTCCTTCTGGTATTTCCATTAATTCTATTTCCAGAGATGGAAGGATAGTCGCCCCGTCGCTGTCCTTAGTCACTAGTGCAGCCCACCTTGAAGCTGCTATCCTTCTCTCCAAGAGGCTTTGCCAACCCGGTTTCTTTTCAGTTGACACAACGCAAAACCCACCTTTTCAGCGACAGAAACCGGGTTTTTTAGCCCTAGTTTTGACTAATGTACCGATGCTCTAGTTTATCAGCCGGGTAGTTTAGAAGCTCGCATTAGAGCTTTTTTGGAGGTAAATTTGCCTTCCCACATCTCGCTCTCAACAACCACCAATCGAGATATACTTTAAATAACTTAAGAAACAAATTTTGCATATGCTAGAAACTCAAATTTCCCTCTCTGAACAAATACAAAATGCACTTGACGAAATTTCTCAGCGTACTGGGAAACCCGTAAATGAATTGATTCATGAAGCAATAGAGATATTTGTAAGCGAGAATCAACAAAAAAAGCGTTATGATTTAATGCGAAAAGCACGAGGTATTTGGGCAGATAGAGAAGATTTAAATATCTTGGAAAATATCAGAGAAGAATGGAATCGTTTTTGACAGAAATAGCTGCTTATTATGCCTGAAAAATTGCTAATTGATACCGATGTTTTAATTGATTACCTACGTGGAAAAACTCCAGCTATCCAATATTTAGAAAATTTAACTGAATCTCTACTAGTTTCTTCAATTACAATAGCAGAACTGTATGCAGGAGTGCGAGAAGGAAAGGAACGAAAAGCATTAGATGAATTTGTACGTGCATTTGAAGTTGTACCTGTAAATGATGAAATCGCTATTAAGGGTGGATTGTATCGACGCGATTATTTTAAGAGCCATAACCTAGGGTTAGCAGATGCTATTATTGCAGCTACCTCTGAGATGAAAAATGCTTATTTGGTAACTTTGAATCAGAAACATTTTCCAATGTTGATAAATGTGATTGTCCCTTATCAAAAAATATGAGCAAATTGCGGAACTTATTGACAAGGGACATTTGACGGAGGTTGAGCAGGATGAAGAAATATCACAGTGAGGCATTTGCCGCGATTCATGAGACGATGGAAGCTTTACACGAGGTAGGGGCTATCACCAAGCAAACCATTTGGACTTTGAACTAAAAAAATAAGTTTGCGTATTTTTCCGCGAAGAAAAGCTAG
>JAWQFQ010000151.1:0-22394 GCA_035967975.1 Scytonema sp. PMC 1070.18 | reverse complement strand
CGGTCATGCATTCTATTATCCCTTTGTCAGCTAAACGGCTCAGGGTTTTAGGATGGATATTATATCTTTCGCTTGCTTCTTTAGGTGATAGGTACATTTTAGACTCATTGGTCACTTTTATCCCAAAATAGTCTAATATATCCCAAAAATCAATTATTAGGTATCACGTCGAATAACTCGGCAAGGATTACCGACAGCAACGACATTGGCTGGGATATCTTTCACAACGACGCTACCAGCACCAATGGTTGTGTTATCACCAATGGTGACGCCGGGACAAATAATGGCTCCTCCACCAATCCAAACGTTATTCCCAATTGTAATGGGTGCGGCAAGTTCTTTGCCGGAAAGACGAAGTTCTGGTTCTATCGGGTGAGATGCGGTGTAAATTTGAACGTAAGGGGAGCAAAGTACATTATCTCCAATGTTAACTGTATTACAATCCAGAATCACGCATCCAAAATTCATATATAACCCATTCCCTACGTATATGTTTTGACCATAATCGCAGTGGAATGGCGGTCTGACGATCGCTTGTTCCCCTATTTTGCCAAATAATTCTGCTAAAATTTGCGATCGCTCTTCCTGCTGTGCTTCCGTTGTAGAGTTATACATTCTCAGCAGACTATGTGCTTTGTTTCTCTCATTAACCAATTCTGTCTCGAAAGCACAATATAGTTCTCCTGCCAACATTTTCTGTTTTTCTGTTTTTTCCATACCAAAATTTCCTGATTATTTCTTTTCTAAGATTATTCCGTAAATCTGACATTGCTGTATAAATTTAAATTGTTTTTTTATATCCTGCTAAAGATAGAAAAAATTTTTATAAGATTTATGAAAATAGAGAAAAGACTGAATTGAGTTAATATAGCAAAACTTAGGAAAACTATGCCTTTTCGGATTTTGAGTTTGGATGGAGGGGGAATTCGGGGAGTTATTGCAGCAACGATACTAGCAGAAGTAGAGAAGCGAATTTCTCAGCCTCTAAATAAGTACTTTGACTTAATCGCAGGAACGTCTACAGGGTCAATTTTAGGAGCAGCGATCGCAACAGGACGCAAAAGTGAAGAAATTGTTGAACTTTATCAAAAAGAAGGTAGTACTATATTTCCTTACCAAAGTCTGTTTTCTTTACAAAGAATTCCATTACTCCTAAAGTATGGTTTATCTGCACCAAAGTATCCAGATGATGGCTTGATTAAAGTGCTGAGAGAAGCTTTTGGAGAGACAAGACTGTTCGAGAGTTTTCCACCGTTGCTATTAATCGTTTCCTATGACACGATTGAACGGAAACCGATTATTTTTAAAAATTGGAGAAAAGACAAGGCGTATGGTAATCTCCCTCTCTGGGAAGCTTGTGTTTGTTCATCATCGGCTCCGACATATTTCCCCGCGCATAAATTAGATAAAAAGGTAGATGGAGAAATTCAAAAAGCAACTGTTAGCAGTGTGGTTCTTGGTAAAGATGCATCCTCTGTTGATTGTATATATGAAGGAAAAGTTATCAGAATCATAAGTGGTACGGGGAAGGGTCAATCTCGCAGTATTATTAAGTATGAGGGAATGTCTCACCAAGCATTTGTAGATACACCTTGGTTGGTAATACCTGACACGACCTCTACATATTTGATTGATACTGTATACTCTGCCATTGATGGTGGTGTCGCAGCTAATAACCCCTCTAGCGCTGCTATTGCTGAAGCACTAGAGTTAGGATATCCATTAGAAGAAATTTCTGTTATCTCGATAGGAACGGGTGGTGCTACACGAATAATACCATTCGACAATGCTCAAGAGTGGGGTCTTATCCAATGGGCACAGCCTCTGATTGGAGTATTATTTGATGCTTCATCAGATGTTTATACCTACATTACCAGTCATATCATTCCTAATGAGCGTTATTTACGGTTACAATTCAAACTGGATAAGGAATTAATTGGCGAACCGTTGAACGAGTCCATTGATGCTGTGAGTAAAGAGAATATTGATAACTTAATTGCAGCAGCACGTGTTTATATCAATAAGCAAGAGGTACAAAAAGAATTAGAGAAATTTTTTGCAGATTAATCACCAGTCATAAGTGACTGCTGGGCGTGAAAAACTGTATGACATGCTTTTCCTTGTTTTTTAGAACAGTACATGGCAACATCGGCGTCCTGTAGCAATTTAGAAGGCTCATCATAATCACTGCAACTCAAAGCAATGCCTATACTGGCCGAAATTAACATTTGATGATTGTTAATATAAAGTGGTAACCTTAAAGTTTCTTGAATGCGTTGAGCCACGTTAGTTGCGTCTGTATCATCTTTAATATCTTCTACAAGAACGGCAAATTCATCGCCACCAAATCGGGCAACGGTGTCCCCTCCACGTAAGGAAGCTTCTAAACGTCGGGCAATCTCTATTAACAATTCATCACCTATACTATGTCCGAAGGTATCGTTGACAAATTTAAAGCCATCTAAATCTAAAAACAAAACAGCAAAGCGATAATTTTTCCGACGTTTTCCACGTTCAAATGCTTGCCCAAGTCTTTCTAAGAATAAAACTCTATTAGGTATTCCTGTCAGTGCATCGTAAAATGCATTACGGATTAATTGTGCCTCAATTTGTTTGCGATGAGTAATATCTTGAAAAACAAAGACTGTACCGTCAACTTTTCCTTCTTCATGATGAATGGGTGCAAGACTGCCTTCAATTTGTAGCTCTCTGTTATCGTAAGTTATTAATGTGTAATTGTCTGGTAAATTGAATGCAACACTTTTCTGAATAGCCTGTGCGATTGAATCCTTGCCTGATTCTCTCGTATCTTTATCAACTAAGTTCAAAATTTCTACTAGGTTCTTGCCGATCGCCTCATCGTGTCTGCAAGCTATCAGCCCTTCTGCTGCTAAATTCATCATTTGGATACAACCATTGGCATCTGTGATTATGACTCCATAGCCCATACTCTTGAAAATTGCTGTGAACTTTCGTGCTTCTTCCTGTAATTTTCTTTGAGTTGTATATTCGTACAGAGCAATTTCTATAGCAATACGCAAGTCATTTTCAACACATTTTTTTAATTTGCACTCGCCAGCTTCTTTTACCAAATGTTGACAAAGTTGTTTGATTTTGGGGTACTCTGCTAAATAGAATACTGGTACTTGGTAAGTACTTATGATAATATCCGCAACTCTTGCTCCCTTCATGGTTCCGGCTAAACGATTCCCAATTAATACTAGGATTGGATTTATCTCTGCTATCCTTTGTATGGCTTCTTCCACAGAGTTTGTGATTTCTGGAACACCGTATCCTAATTTTTGCAATTGATTTTTAAGAGTTAATGCTAAAAGTTCTTCATCCTCAATAACTAGGATTTTCGGACTGGACATGGTAAAATCACTCGCTGGCTAATGTTGAGATACTTTTGACAGTGTTAACTCAATGGAAAAATGAGTAATCCTATAATAATAAATCTTCAAGACTGTTTCCTAGCTTTACTAAATCAATACTTAAATTGTCATTAATTAATAACTTTAGGTTTTTATCATCTGAGATTTTAAATTTACATAAACCTCTTTTTCTAAGATAGATACAGTTAAAATCAAGTTAAATCAGTCATAAATAAAATATAAATTTTAAAATATAAATGTGATGTTGAATACATAACCAACTTATTTGTAGGCTCAGTATATAAAATGCTTTGATTCGACATTTCCATACCACAATATAGTTCAGTTAAGAATTCCGAGAGGTCTAGAAACCCGCTTTCTTCAAGAGATCGGATCTCTGGAGCTTCAACGATTTTTAACTGAGCAGTATTGAACTGCAACCAAGTTTCAGAAACCCGATATCTATTAGATACCGGGTTTCTTTTCTCTTCGGAAAACTTTAGCATTTCTATATGTATGTTGAGAAAAAACTGAGCACTGACAACAGATAACTGTTAACTCTTAAAGAAAGATATTGATATCAACACTGCTCTATTAAGCGATACAGAAGAACCTTGGTTTCACGGAGATTACCAGATTTTTGACATTTCAAGTATCCTTAACTGACAAGTATTGATATTGATATCATCTTAAATCTTTTTAGTTTACAGAGTGTGGAGGTTTCATTAAGTTTAGAGACAATTTATTTATTAATTTTATTATTTTTGTATAAAATTAATGTATTTTTTAAGTAAAATTACAGTATTTGCGAAACAACTTTGTGTACTGATGGTGATTGATTTTAGAAACACAAATTCTATATGGGCGTCAATTTTTGCCGAGACGTTAAAACGGCTAGGAGTAGTTTGTGTTGTGATTTGTCCGGGTTCTCGTTCCACACCCTTAGCAGTCGCCTTTACCCAACAATCACCAGACATTGAAGCAATTCCCATTCTGGATGAACGTTCCGCTGCTTTTTTTGCTTTAGGACGTGCTAAGGTAACTGGACGTCCTACGGTAGTTGTTTGCACTTCTGGGACAGCAGGGGCAAATTTTTATCCAGCCGTCATTGAAGCTAGAGAAAGTCGCGTACCACTGTTGCTATGTACGGCTGATAGACCGCCAGAATTGCGAGACTGTCATTCCGGACAAACTATAGACCAAGTAAAACTCTATGGTCATTACCCAAATTGGCAAACAGAGCTAGCCATACCATCTTTAGAAATGGAAATGCTAGCTTATTTGAGGCAAACGGTGATTTATGCTTGGGAGAAATCTCTTTATCCCATACCTGGTCCTGTCCATCTAAATATACCCTTTCGCGATCCCCTTGCCCCAATTCCCGATCCAGAGAGATTAAATGTAACATATTTGTTACAATCCCAATTCAATTCACAAGACTTCTTCGCCAACATCACAACTCACTCTCCCCCTCTCCTACTCTCCCCCTCTCCCCCTCCTCTGGAGGAGTGGTTGAAAACTAACCGAGGAATTATCGTCGCTGGTGTTGCACAACCACAGCGATCGCGAGAATATTGTCAGGCGATCGCACAACTTTCCCAGACCTTAAAATTTCCTGTCCTAGCAGAGGGACTTTCCCCAGTCAGGAACCATGTTGACCTCAACCCCTACATCATCTCCACCTATGACATGATTTTACGCGATCGCGAATTAGCAAAACAGCTAGCACCAGAGATAGTCATCCAAATCGGTGAAATGCCAACCAGTAAAGAACTACGCAATTGGTTGAGTTATACTCAACCCAAACGGTGGATTCTTGACAAAAGCAACCAAAATCTCGATCCCCTACATGGTAGAACCATTCACCTCCGGATGAGTGTAGAAGAATTAGGGAGATGGGAGCAGAGGAGCAGGGGAGCAGGGGGAAGAAATCATCAATTCTTATTCAATGCTTCCTCATCTTGCGTATCTTCCTATCTTCAAATGTGGTGTGACGTAGAAACAAAAGTCAGGTCATCTATTGACCGGGCTTTGGGGAACATGGAAGAATTATTTGAAGGGAAAGCGGCTTGGTTACTTTCTCAAATATTACCATCTCAAACACCCGTGTTTATTGCTAATAGTATGCCAGTGCGGGATGTAGAATTTTTTTGGAAACCAAATCACTTAGGTGTACAACCCTTTTTCAACCGAGGGGCTAATGGTATTGATGGTACATTGTCCACAGCGTTGGGTGTTGCTCACCGCCATCAAAGCAGTATCCTTTTAACAGGAGATTTAGCCCTACTGCACGACACAAATGGGTTTTTGATTAGAAACAAGTTTTTAGGACATTTAACAATAGTTTTAATTAATAACAATGGAGGGGGAATTTTTGAAATGCTTCCCATTGCAAAATTTGAACCCCCATTTGAAGAATTTTTTGCAACTCCACAAGATATTGATTTTGCTCATTTGTGTGTTACTTATGGAATTGAGCATGAGTTGATAACTTCTTGGCAGCAGTTGCAAGAAAGATTAAATCCTCTACCAACTCAGGAGATTCGGGTTTTAGAATTAAGAACAAACCGCAAAGCAGATGCTATATGGCGTCAGGAGAATTTCGGGAAATTGCTATATTGAGAGGGAACTGCTCGGATAAGCAAAGATTAGAAACCCGGTATCTTGGAGATACCGGGTTTCTCTTGCGTTTGATACACCTCAAATATCGTATCCCTTACAGTATTGGAACAGGGTATCCTGTTACCTGTTCCCTGTTACCTGTTCCCTTTTTTGTAAGAAGCTGTTGGTTTACGGCAAACTGCAACCAAAGCAGTGACGGAAATGGTTACAGTCATGAATGATACCAATGATGTAGAAATTCAAGTTCCCTGGACTTACGCCTACTATGAAATTGCCCAGCGCTATATGGTAGAAGTAGAACCAGCTAAGCAAGAGTTGTTCGATGCTTTTTTAGGCAAGAATGCCCAACAGTTGTTTGAAATGACACGTTTGCCTCAATAGCAGATAATGCGAAGAC
Source organism: Scytonema sp. PMC 1070.18 (assembly GCA_035967975.1). Taxonomy (GTDB): domain Bacteria; phylum Cyanobacteriota; class Cyanobacteriia; order Cyanobacteriales; family Nostocaceae; genus Scytonema. Next base: position 16,001 of record JAWQFQ010000151.1, on the reverse strand, counting down.
GAAAAATCTTTCATGCTGTACTATTGATATATCGAACTATTTCGATATAACATATGAACATGGATACTAAAGACGTTTTCAAAGCCCTCTCTAATGAAACCCGACTTCAGATCCTGCATTGGCTGAAAGATCCTGAAGCCAATTTCCCAGTTGAAGAAGTAAACCCCCGCACAGTAGGAGTTTGCGTGACTAGCATTCAAAAGAAGACTGGTTTAGCTCAATCTACAGTGTCTCACTACTTGTCAATGTTAGAGGCTACAGGTCTTGTAGTCGCAACCCGACAAGGACAATGTACTTATTATCGGCGTAACGAGCAGGCATTTTCTGAACTAGTCTCTCTTGTGGCAACCAAGTTATAGGAGGTAATAGGTAATAAATGTATACGCGTCAACGATAGTTAGTATTTTATTATATCGAAATAGTTCGATATTTAAATTTTTAAATATTTACCATTTATTCTTCAACGGATTGTTATGGTGGAATTGCGACAGGCTCCTTCTGACGTATACGAGGATACACTTATGCTACTGAGTTATTTGGTTTTGTTAATTGTTAGTCTGAGCAGTATTTGGTTAGGATTGAAGATAACTGAGGAAGTCTATCGCATTGCAGTTGTGTTTGCGGGCGTCATACTGTTAATCATGGTATTTGTTCTGGCTCCATCATATTTACAAATTGGAATTCTGTTGTTATCACTGGGATTGCACCGACTATATACTCCACAAAGGATTCTAGATTGAGTGAAGTATAGAGATGTTGCTAATGGTTAACTGCTAATGGTTAACTGCTAACTGCTAACTGCTAACTGCTAACTGCTAATGGTTAATGGTTAATAGCTGATGGCTTTTTTACTATTAGCAATTAACAATTAGCAATTGAACCCAAAGCACTTCTTTCGTTTCATATGGAATTGCCTAAGAATTTCGTTCCCATTGCTGTTTGCAGTCCTCCGGCGTGCTCCCACACTGATGTCTGCATTGGAGATACGCGGTTTCAGAAGCGGGCGTGCAAACCTGGGTATGCTGGGTTTTTGGGATTTAATCTATCTTCTTATTGGTCTTACAGTCTTTGGTCTTGCTGTAGCTGACCGATTCAACGCAATCCCCTTCTCGCTTTCTTCTGTAATTTAAGCTTATCAAAACTGCTTAGAGAACGCTTTATAATATGTTTCAAAGCTGACTGCTGAAGTACTAACGGCTAACTGCTAACGGCTGACACAAACATTACAAATTCCAACGGTGCAAAATGAGTGTATTTTTGTGGATAATGGTGTTAGTTGCTGCTGCTTTGGCAGCACATTGGGGTGCAGACAAAATCGCTGAACCACTGAAAAAACTAAGACAGATGTGGGGTTTATCGGAAGCCGCAGGTGCTGCTTTTGTCGCCCTTGCAACTGCGAGCCCAGAAGTTGGCACTAATATTGTTAGTGCTGCTCAAGGTTTGAAAGACATAGGACTTGGTAATTTACTGGGTTCAAACATCATTTCTGTTCCCGCTATTGTCACCGTCGCCTACATCGCTTCTCGAAAAGGTTCTAGAAACGGATCGTCATCTAATCGCCGTCGTCGGCGCGATCGCGCAATGCGAGTGAAACCAGAGGCGTTGTATGTGCAAGCGCTCCCATATTTAGCAATTATTGCACTTGCTGCTTTACTAACCGTGCCCAAACCTTGGCGAGGATTGCAACCTATTGACGGTTGGATTATGTTTATCGCTTACTTTATATATTTAGCACAAGCTATATTAAGACAACGTCAAAACGGTGAATCCGTAGAGTGGACAAAAAAAGAAGTTATTGCTGCTACTTTGGGTATCGTAACGCTAGGTTTAGGTGCATACTTTACCGTCACAGCAACAGAAAACATTGTTTCTGCTTTAGGAATTTCAGAAATAATAGGAGGACTATTCATTACATCCACCATGAGTATTGCACCTGAAGTATTTGCTACCTGGAGTGTAGCCAAAAGTGGTCAAGTCACATCCGCCACAACTAATGTTATTGCCGATAATACAGTCACAATGACCCTAGCCTTCGTACCCCTAGCACTAGTAGGTTTACCTATAGACAATATGCTTTTATTTACAGTTAACTTGTCTTTTGTAGCATTGCTAGGGGCTGTATATGCTCTCCTCATTTATCAAGGTACAGAAAAATATAGTTTTGAGCTGTGGGAAGTAGCGACACTCATTGGAGTCTATTTACTCTACTTAATCATCATGATCTTTTGGGTACTTCCACTTCTTTAAAAAAACGCCAAATTTTCTTTGCGTCGTATGCGCCTTTGCGTGAGATTACATCCAAAACATCAAGACTCTATCACCGCCAACACCGACTTAGGTAACAACTTATCCTTAAACCAAACAATCCTAGCCGGAACATCCTGCAACTTCACCCCAGCCTTTTCCAGATTCAACCGTTCAGAAATAGCCAAAATCAAATTTGGACATTGAGCTCGTCGTACCTGTGCAAACTTCTTTTGTAAATACTCAGGACGCCAATAACCAACAATTTCCAGCAAGTACGATCGCCCATCAGGATGAACCAAGCGAAAATCTGGAATCATCACACTTCCTGGAATAGGAATCAAATCAACCTCTCGTTCTAAAACCCAATCCGATTTCAACGAATCCCACTTATCAGCAAAAGAATTTTCCAACATACTATCATAAGGCTTCCCTGGTGGATAGTGAGACACCAAACCGCACTCAGAATTCAAAGTAAAACGCCCTGTTTTCCAAGAATTCGTATACACATCACGAGTTTGAAGCATAGCAGCGAGACTCCACTTTGTCACATGAAGCAACGCTGGAATCAACTTAGCGATCGCCAAACCATAGCGAGTACTCGGAGTAAACAAACTCGTAGGACCATCAATCGTAATAGTAAACCCGTGGTCAGCATCCCCCTCAATATAAGACATCAATTGAAACAACTTCAGATAGCGAAACAAAAGCTTATATTGACCCGGGACATTACGATGAGCATTAATCGTTAACTGACTCGCCCGATAAAAAACCCCCTGTACCTGAGACACATTATAGCGATGCAAAACATCCGTCCCCTTAGGAGCATCAAAAGCCGTCAAAATTTTATTCTCAGACAAATCAGCATACAACCCATCACGAACCTGCTCAACCAACACCTCCCGTTCAAGTTCCCGACTCAACTCATCAGCCACCCGACACAAAGTCACCTCCGTCAACTCCCGTCCCGGAACCGACTTAGCCGCCAAAGCAAACACCCTTTCCCGTAACATTTGAGGTTCCAAAGGACTCACCACCTCAAAAGTACAAAAACTACTCTTCAAGATATAAGCCAAACCCCGCTTCACCCGATAATCAGGAGTATCCCCCTCAAACTCCAACAACCGACGTTCAAGAGAACCCTGAGTTCCACCAACCGCCTTTTGAAAAAACCCAATCAACTCATTCGCCATCTCCAAATTCTTATCATCAATCTTCAACCTCTTAGGGATAATCTCCTCCCCATTTTGTCGGTGACTCAGTAAATCAGTTGGTAACATTGAACCACAAATGAACGCAGATAATTCTATTAAAGACTATCCGCGTTCATCCGCTACAGGGTGCGGTTTATTCTCAGTTGAATAATTTATCTCCAACTGTTCAGCCGCCCTATAACCCCTCTCATTTCCACTCCCATAAACCACCTGCAAATTCCCCCTCCCCTCATTCTTCCCTTCGCGCTCTTCGCGTCTTCGCGGTTCATTTTTCCTCATCTCACCACGCCTCCTAGCCGAAGTCCCCTCCTCAGATGTATCCTCAGCCACCACCTCATACAAAATCGCCTGCTTATTAGCATCCTTCCCCTTCCGCAAAACCCGCCCCAAACGTTGAATATACTCCCGCGCCGAACCAGTACCAGACAAAATAATCGCCACAGAAGCAGCCGGAACATCCACACCCTCATTCAAAACATGAGAAGCCACCAACGCCCTGTACTCCCCCTCACGAAACTTAGTCAATATCTCATGTCGTTCCTTCACAGGAGTTTGGTGAGTAATAGCCGGAATCAAAAACTCCTGAGAAATACGATAAACTGTAGCATTATCAGCCGTAAAAATCAACACCCTTTCTGGATAATGTTGCGCCAATAAATCCTCAAGAATTCTCACCTTCCCATCAGTCCCCAGAGCAATATCCTTCGCTTCCCGGTGTGCTAACATTGCTCTACGCCCCGCTTGCGATCGCGCACTCATTTGCACAAATCTTTGCCAACCTTGAAGACCCCCCAAAGAAATCTTAGATTCTTTGAGAAAATCATTGCGAATTTGAATCAACTGATTGTACTTTTCCCGTTCCTGCTGCGACAATTTCACCTTAATTTGGACAACTTCATGCTCCGCTAGCGCCTTCCCTGCTAAATCTTCCGCCCGCTTGCGATAGACCTCTTTTCCGATCAAAATATTCAAATCAGCGTGTTTGCCATCCGTACGTTCCGGTGTCGCAGATAATCCTAAACGGTAGGGTGCGATCGCATATTCTGCAATCACCCGATTAAAATCTGTAGGTAAATGATGACATTCATCAAAAATTAACAAAGCGTACTGATTCCCCAAACTTTCTGCATGAATCGCTGCACTATCATAAGTAGAAACAAGGATAGGTGTTTTATCGCGAGAACCGCCCCCCAGCAACCCCACCTCCGCATCAGGAAAAGCCGCCTTAAGATGAGCGTACCACTGGTGCATCAAATCCAAAGTAGGAACAACAATGAGTGTAGTACGGGGTGTTGCTTGCATCGCCATTTGCGCCAGATAGGTTTTTCCTGCGGCTGTAGGAAGCACCACGACTCCCTGTCTTCCTGCTAACTTCCAAGCAGCTAACGCCTCACTTTGATGGGAGTAAGGTTCCATCTCCATCGCAGACGCTAACTCCAGTGGATGAAACGCCTTAGCTTCGTCTTGAAAGAAAGTCTCTTCCGCTTGTAGAGCTTCCACCAAAGGACGATACCGAATCGCCGGAATGCGGAATTTTTCTACTCTATCATCCCACGTGGCAAAGTCCATCCAAGCTTTGCCACGTGGTGGTGGATGCAAAATTAATGTGCCACGATCAAAAGTTAAAGTGGGGGTGCGAGCCATGTTTCGCGTTTCCCTGATTTCTCAGTAGTTTCTCTTGTTTCATTATGAACGCAAAAACAACACAATTTGTCGGATGAACTTACATAGGATGCAAGTTGATGCATTTATTAACCAAGTCAACACCAAAAACAGTACCAGCACTGGCTTAAGCACGTGCCTTAGGGAATGGACTTACGGATAAAAATAGCTACATTGTTTTCTGACATGACTCCGTAGAAGCATCTCACTGCTTGTGAGAAATGTGGGATAATAATTATCTTCTCAAATAATTACCATCTCATATGTTCTTGGGAAGATTTATTCTCACAGAAGTACCTGAAGCAGTGATAAACAATCGCAAGATGAAGAGTCAACTTTGGATAAATTATGCTGACCGACCAAATTTCGGACAAAATCTCTTTTTAGCAAAAATAAATTTTGTAATGAAGTAGGATTAACAGAAATGACTATTGAATTATACAATCGAGAAGACTTATAATCCAGAGGATGTAAACCAATACCGTTCAGTTCAGGGTTGTTCATAATAATTCTGTATTTGTAAAGACGCGTTATGACGCATCTTTGCATTGATTATGCTGTTGAAAAATTCCTCAACAGAACAGTATTGGACTATAACCCACATTCCGTACCCGCCCATTGTCCCACTAAGAATCTTGGACAAAGGTTTGGATTTGGCGCTCTTTGCAGCTTACCGCAAGTATCGCTAACCAAATAGCTCCGTAATTTGTATAAAATACAGCATCTATAGGGATAATAAAAATCCGAAAAACCCGATTTTGGCATTAGGGGGTGCGGGATAACGGCTACCAACTGATTTGTCAACTTCCTATCCTCTATTCGTAAAACCACTGTATGCGCTACTTTGAGGAATACTGTGAAATACATCTTGAACCCAGTAATGCACCATTTACCTGGGTATTTAGGAGTGATGAGAAAATCTGTGTGAGATTTGGTGTTAGTTTATCCAAGTGTCCAGAGCGTGGTCAAATAGCCTATGAGTTGAATGATGGAGAAGGATATTGGGACACAGGTCGAATTACGGCGCATACAGAAGGCGTTGTCGAAAATGGCTTCAAAATGTTTTCAGCCATCTTACCGCTTATCCGGAGTGGAGGAGAATACAGATACAGTTTGGGTTATATTGATAGTTTGGGCAAAGAACATACAAGTCAGCAATCGCGTTTTGTTTTTGTCTGCGATGAAGCACCACGGTCAATGGCTGAGATTAAATCCGCGTTTCTTGGGTTTGTGGACAATCAGCCTCTGTATGGTCCAAGTCCAAGCGTTGAAATGACGCCCAGTCCAGAAGATTGGAATGCACGTCTGTTTTACTCCATCATTATTGATCGATTTGCCCGTAGTTCGGATAACAAGCAAAGAGGTATAAGCGCAGTCAGTTACGATCCTTCTTCCCCTTGTGCAAGTCATGGTGGAACAATTCGTGGCATTCTTGAGAAAATAGAATACTTGAAGTCACTGGGCGTCAGAGCACTCATCCTCAGTCCTGTATATGTCAACGCTTCTGATGGCTATCATGGCTATCATCCTATCCATTTGCTGATGGTCGATCCACGTCTGGGTAATCTCAAACATCTTCAGGAACTGGTTGCTAAAGCTCATGAAGCTAACATTGCCGTCATTTTAGATGTCGTGAACAATCATATCGCAGATAGTATTAACTGGGAGCAGTATGGAGGTCCACCTGGTGGAGAGTTTAAGTACTTGCAAGGTGATGGCGATATAGTCATGCCTTTTCCTCTAGAAGCACGCAACACATCACTCTTTCACGGTCCAGAGTACACCGATTTGGTGAATCAGAGACTGTTTGGCTTCCTAGAAGACTGGCGCACAGAGACAAGCTACGTTCGCGAACTACTGGTTCAGCACTTGAAGTACTGGATTTCTGTCACGGATATTGATGGTTTTCGATACGATTCGGCACGTCATGTCGGTCTTGACTTTTGGGAGCCTTGCATTCAAGAAGTATCAAGATATGCTGCCTATCTTGGAAAAAGGCAGTTTCTTCAAATAGCCGAGCATGCTGGCAGTACTCATGAAGAACTCATTGCATACAATAGTGCAAAATTTTCAAATTTGATAGACTATCCTACGTATTATACCATTAAACACTCTTTTACTGATAAAAGTTGGCAGGGGGTTTTGGTAGAGTATTTTTGTGGACTTTTGGCTCCATCACACCCATATCACGCAGGTTGGAAGAACAATATGATGTTCTTGGATAATCAAGACACAACTAGAATCTTCCATGAGCTTTCAAGTCGTTTATCAAACAAAGACGAAGCTCGAGTCCATCTTCACTTTGCCTTAGCTTGCTCGATTCTTGGACCACAAATACCTTTTATCTATCAAGGAACTGAGCAAGAGTTTTGTGGTGCTCTAGGGATGCATCAAGACGAAGATACAGGTGAATGGCTCGGTCATGATTACTATGTGCGGGAGGATATGTTTGACAACCCAGGGTGTGTTTGGAAGTTTGGTCCGATTAACCAAAAATCTTTCGAGCCGTATAGCACAGACCACGCGACCTTTTTACTGGTTCGACAGCTTGCTGAAATTAGGTTTCAAAATAGACTGCTTCAGAGCGGAACTCGCACTCTTTTGTGCTCTCGCAAGAATGGTCTGTGGTGTGTACTTATTCACGATCCGACTATCGATCAGCCGCTATTGGTAGCTATGAATGTTGGAGCAACATCAGTATACGAGAAGTATTTTAAAATACCTAGCTGGTATGGGGAGTTCTGTGGTGCTAATTTGTTGCTAGCAACTTCACCAGGAGCATTTCATGTTGTGGAAGGTGGTATACAAGTTCGACTTTCACCATTCTCATTTGTCTTAGGACAACTCTGTCGGGTTGGGTGTTAGAGTTGGTTGTGTCGTTTGACACGAGTACAGGAGTAGATGAACTGGAGTAAGTCGGAATTATCCGGCTTACTGACTCTACCATGATGAGATCATAGAAATGTTGATTCGACGCTACTCCTTTGAGTTTAAGTCCACATCCTATACTAAAAACCTACATAAACTCTAAAACGCATGAATCGATTCGACTTGAAAGTCATCAAGCGATTTTGGGCGATCGCTAAACTTTATTGGTTAGGTAATGAAAAACAAAATGCGCTGGCTCTACTTGTACTTCTGGCGGTGTTATTAATTGCTAACGCCCAAGTTAGGGTGTTCTTAAATAATATACAGGGAAATTTCATGTCTGCCCTTTCCGCCCGCGATTCGACTCGATTTTGGCAAAATGTACTCATTGCATTAGTAGGGATAGTCTTTTATGGTTTCCTCAACTCTGGCTATGGCTATCTGCGAGAAACAATTGGCGTTTATTGGCGACGGTGGTTGACTCATCACTTCCTCCACCAATATTTTAGCGATCGCGCTTTTTATGAAATGAGTTACTCTGAGCAGGAGATTGACAACCCTGACCAACGTATCTCGGAAGATGTCGCTAGTTTTTGTCAGCAATCTATTCAATTTTTAGTGAATATTATTGAATCTATTGTTATTGTCTTTGCTTTTAGTCTCATTCTTTGGTCTATTTCCAAAAATCTAGTTATTACTCTGATAATTTATTCAACATTAGCCTATCTGATAACTATTAATTTCTATGGAAAGCAATTAACAAAACTTCATTTCCTCCAACTGAAGAAAGAAGCCGATTTTCGGTTTAGTTTAGTCCGAATTCGCGAAAATGCTGAGTCTATTGCCTTTTATAACGGCATTTTTTTAGAAGACAACAAGGTGAAACTGATTTTTCATGAGGTTTTTAAAAATTTTCAGCGGCTGATTTTGTGGTCAGAAGTGTATTTAAATATCTTTAAATATCAATTTGGCTATCTCCCCTGGATTTTACCAGCTATAATTATCGGCAATCAAATTCTTGCAGGCGAGTTAGAAGTTGGAAAAGTGACAGAAGCTAGTGGTGCGTTTGGACAGGTAGCTTTTTCTGTCAATTTAATTATGTATCAATTTGAAAAATTTACTAAGTTTGCTGCTTCCATTGACCGCTTATATGTCTTTTATGAATATCTAAACAACCCCAAAAAAGAAATAGCTCACGGACAAACAATTACAATAGTACAAAGTCGCTACTTGGCGATTGAAAACTTGAGTTTACAAACTCCATTATCTCAAAAAACTTTATTTAAAAACCTCTCGTTTAGACTTCAACCAGGACAGGGATTGTTAATTATGGGCGAGAGTGGTTCGGGAAAAAGTTCTCTGTTACGAGCCTTAGCAGGTTTGTGGAATTCTGGAACTGGTTCGATTTTTCGCCCACCGTTAGACGAAATGCTGTTTTTACCCCAACGTCCTTACATGATTTTAGGGACTCTCAAAGAGCAGTTACTCTATCCTAACTCTGAAGTGGCACTGAGCGAACAACAACTCCATCAAGTGCTTGAGCAGGTGAATTTGTCTTCTTTGGTAGAACGTTTCGGGAGTCTTGATGTTGAAAAAGATTGGAGTGATGTTCTGTCTTTAGGAGAACAACAACGGTTGGCTTTTGCTCGCATACTGGTGACCAAACCAAAATATGCCATTCTGGATGAGGCGACGAGTGCTTTGGATGTCAATAATGAAGATAATCTTTATCGTCTTTTGTTAAACACAGGAATAACTTTTATTAGTGTTGGTCATCGTCCTAATCTTCGGAACTATCATCACCTCATCATTAATCTTTCATGAAGTCCTTTGCGCTTATTCTATTCATCTGGAAATCTACAATAAAGGCTACAAATGAATCGTTTTAACTTGAAAGTTGTCAAGCGATTTTGGACGATCGCTAAACTTTATTGGTTAGGTCATGAAAAACAAAATGCGCTGGCTCTACTTGTACTTCTGGCGGTGTTATTAATCGCTAACACTCTAGCCAAAGTGTTTTTAAATACGAAACAGGGAGACGTGATTTCAGCCCTTTCCAACCGCGATTCGACTCGTTTCTGGGAAGGTATAATTGTTGCGTTCGTGGGAATAGTCGTCTATGGCTTTCTGAACTCTGGCTATGGTTATCTGCGAGAAACAATAGGTCTTTACTGGCGACGATGGTTGACTCATCACTTCCTTCACAAATATTTTGGCGATCGCGCTTTTTATGAGATGAGTTCCTTCGAGCAAGAGATTGACAACCCTGACCAACGTATTTCCGAAGATGTCGCCAGTTTTTGCTTACAATCTATGCAATTTGTAGTGAATATTATTGAATCTATTTTTGTAATAATCGCTTTTAGTCTCATTCTCTGGTCTATTTCCAAAAATCTAGTTATTACTTTGATAATTTATTCGATATTAGCTCATCTAATAACTATTATTGTCTACGGAAAACAATTAACAAAACTCTATTCCCTCCAACTGAAGAAAGAAGCAAATTTTCGCTTTAGTTTAGTCCGAATTCGAGAAAATGCTGAGTCTATTGCTTTTTATAACGGCATTTTTTTAGAAGATAACAAGGTGAAACTAATTTTCCATGAGGTTTTTAAAAATTTTCAGCATCTGATTTTGTGGTCAGAAATGTATTTAAATATCTTTAAATATCAATTTGGTTATCTCCCTTGGATTTTACCTGCTATAATTATTGGCAATCAAATTCTTGCAGGCGAGTTAGAAGTCGGAAAAGTCATGGAAGCCGGGGGTGCGTTTTCACAGGCGGCGGCTTCTCTGAATTTGATTATGTATCAATTTGAAAAATTTACTAAGTTTGCTGCTTCCATTGACCGTTTATATGTCTTTTATGAATATCTAAACAATCCTAAAAAAGAAATAGCTCACGGACCAACGATTACAATAGTACAAAGTCACTACTTGGCGATTGAAAACTTGAGTTTACAAACTCCATTATCTCAAAAAACTTTATTTAAAAACCTCTCGTTTAGACTTCAACCAGGACAGGGATTGTTAATTATGGGCGAGAGTGGTTCGGGAAAAAGTTCTCTGTTACGAGCCTTAGCAGGTTTGTGGAATTCTGGAACTGGTTCGATTTTTCGCCCACCGTTAGACGAAATGCTGTTTTTACCCCAACGTCCTTACATGATTTTAGGGACTCTCAAAGAGCAGTTACTCTATCCTAACTCTGAAGTGGCACTGAGCGAACAACAACTCCATCAAGTGCTTGAGCAGGTGAATTTGTCTTCTTTGGTAGAACGTTTCGGGAGTCTTGATGTTGAAAAAGATTGGAGTGATGTTCTGTCTTTAGGAGAACAACAACGGTTGGCTTTTGCTCGCATACTGGTGACCAAACCAAAATATGCCATTCTGGATGAGGCGACGAGTGCTTTGGATGTCAATAATGAAGATAATCTTTATCGTCTTTTGTTAAACACAGGAATAACTTTTATTAGTGTTGGTCATCGTCCTAATCTTCGGAACTATCATCACCTCATCATCAATCTTTCGTAAGATATTGAGATGTTGGCGATCGCGCTAGCATATTTAAAGTAAATTCACAACTATAGTCCAGATGCGATCGCCCGTACAGTGGTAGAACCCAGCCAAGGCGTCGCAGCAAATATGAACTAAAATTATGAAATATATAAATCGATTGATTGAACTCCTTCGTGAACTCCGTACTTTTACTATCTTTTGGCTGGGACTATCTCCGTCTGAAATTGGTAATCGTCTAACAGGATTTGGCTTAAGTATTTGGGTGTATCAGAATACTCACACTGTTACACAGTTAAGTTTAGTTATCTTTTTTACAACCTTGCCCGGTGTATTAATCACTCCCTTTGCTGGTGCAATGGTAGATCGGTGGAATCGAAAATGGACAATAATTATCAGTAACACCATTGCAGGTCTAGTCACGCTAACACTTGCCTTATTACTATTCGCTGGTAAGCTGGAACTCTGGCACACATTCGTTTCTGCATTTTTTACGTCAGTGTGCGGTTCTTTTCAAATGACTGCGAAAGCAGCCGCTTTACCAATGTTAGTCCCTAGCAGTCAAATAGGGAGAGCCAATGGCTTGCTGCAGTTTAGCACCGCAGTAGGACAGATGGCTGCACCAATCCTAGCTGGTTTTCTCATCGCCACTGTACAACTTCAAGGCTTGCTGTTGATTGATTTCTCGACCAATCTGATTGGATTGTTGACGCTACTGATAATTTATATTCCTCAGCCGAAACCGAATACAGTCTTAGGTAAGGGAATCAGGGCTATCTTTAATGACATTATTTTTGGGTGGGAAAAGATTTCATCACACCCTTTTTTGTTAATCTTATTGACGTATATGACCTTTCATTTTTTTGTGGAGGGCATGACCAGTGTTTTAATTAATCCACTCATCTTATCCTTTTCAGATACTGCTACCTACGGGAGTGTCATGTCAATTGCAGGTATTGGTATGGTTTGTGGTAGCACCGTGATGAGTATCTGGGGAGGAGGAACAAAATCTATCTCACCTGTGTTCGTGTTTTCAGCCTTAAATGGTATAGGTCTGTTGATTGCTGGTCTTCAACCCTCTATCCCCATTATCGCGTTGGGAATTTTTGTCTCGTTTTCTACTTTACCTATTCTTCTAAGTACAAATCTGACAATTTGGCAAAGAAGCATACCCCTGAACGTTCAGGGGCGGGTGATCGCTTTGTTCTCTACAATCACAGGGTTTGGCTTGTCTTTGGGTAATCTCAGTGCTAGCAAACTCGCTGACCAAATCATGGAACCGATGTTATCAGAAGGTGGGTTACTGGCTGACAGTGTTGGACGGTTGATCCAAACAGGACCTGGGCGTGGAATTGGTTTTTTGATGATGATAGCAGGGCTAGTTGTTTTCTTAATTTCCGTCAGCTTATACAACTATTTTTACTTTCAGCAAATTGATGGAGAATTGATAACTGATAATACGGAGAGGGAACCTGAGACTCTAAGTAATGAGCAAAAAGGAATATAGCAATCCTAAATCATTCGTAAAAAATTTTATGAGCTAATAGCTAATTGCTAACGGCTAACTGCTTTTTAACTATTAACTATTAGCTATTAGCAGTCCTCACAAAAATTTTACATTTCATTTAGGACTGCTATATAATTATAGAAAAAGTTAACTGCCCTCAGCATAGCTCCCTTCGTCAATTAAACTGACTGGTTCAATTAAATTTGAGTCAGGGGTTTGTATATCTGGTAAATCACTCTCTACCAATCTCATGGGAGGATATAGGTAAGCAAGGGCTGTTAACAATATAGTTAACCCTCCCGTGACCATAAACATTAGACCAATACCCCGCCCTGAACCGACACCAATGATTTTTCCAACCGTTTCTGATAACAAACCGCCCGGAGCCATGAGAGGTTCAAAAACATAATCAGCGAGTGGTCCAGCCAGAACATAAGCAACTGATATCATTGCTCCGCCAATCATCCCCGAAAAAGCGAAAATTCTTCCTTGTATATCTATGGGAACTTTTTTTTGAAGGATGACTTGAATAGTGCTACTGATGACTGGTGTGCCAAAAAAGAAGAGAAAAGCAGCAATAGCAATCAGCCATACTTTCGCTTGCAACCCCACCAATAAAATGCACAGTCCTCCAAGCAACATAGACAGAAAGAAATAATTCATGCTAATTAGGGATTCTCCCCAAATGGTTATTGCTAAGCTACTCACAAGTGTACCACTAGCGCCAATAGACATTAGTAAGCCCAAGACAGTCGCTGAAGCAAAAGACATCACCAAAGGTACAGTTAGCACTCCAACAAATGCAAACAGAAAATTGATGATGCCCATGAATATTATTAACCCGACAAGTCCTGGTTTTGTCTTAATATGATTCCAAGCAAATGTAATTTCAGCGAACAGCGAGGTTTTCTCTACATTGCTTGTACTTGTTGTAGTTTGAGATTCATCAGGAAAATGAGTAAACAACAGTGTGAGTAAAGCAAGCACAGAGGTAGCTAAATCAATCAGAATAATACCCAGAATTTCAATGGTCGTTATCAATATACCTCCCAATAGAGGAGATGTCATCTGAGCTATTGAAGACCCAAGTTGAATTAAACCGTTGATTCGAGCTAGTTGCTTTTTGGGAATCAATAATGTTATTGCTGTTGTATAGGCTGGTAACTGACAAGCACGACAGATAGAATTAATACTTCTAACTAAATAAATATGCCAAAGTTGAAGATGACCAGTAACAAATAACAGTCCGAGTGCTCCTGTACACAAAGTGGAACCTAAGTCGCTGATGAACATAATTGAGCGCTTTGAAAAGCGATCCACAAGCACACCCACTACTGGGGAAAATAACAGACTTGGTAAGGTTGTTGACAAAGTCACCAGACTTAAGTTGGTCACTGACTCAGTATGCTGATATATCCATATACCTATTGCAAAGCCAGTTATACTAGACCCCACACTTGATATGAATTGTCCAAGCCAGATAGGGATAAAAGTCCCCATCCCACTCGTTGTATGTGATTCCATTTATACCTTTATATCAATTGAGAATAAAACAATGTTCTAAAGCTATCCTAATTGATTTATTACAATTGACGTTCTAACAAACCGGTTTCTCAACGCCAATACTTCTCAGGTAAGGGACTTGCAAATAAAAAAGTCTTCAACAATTTCTTGTGGTACGGGCGTCCTCGCCCGTGAACGAGGCGAGGCGGCTCGTGTCGCCCGCACCACAAAAGGTCGAATTTATTTCTTGGAAGTCCTTAAGAGTTTTTGCTTTGTGGGCAAAACCCTTGGAAAAACCCAACAAATGTTTGTAGATGTTAGGTTTTTTCCTCAACCCAACCCAATACTTGTCAGTTAACGATACTTAAGGTGTCAGAAACCCGGTTTCTTTAAGAAACCGGGTTTCTAATTTTTGCGGGAAGTTATGCACGCTACATGGGAACGCGCTATTCTATTCAGCGACGCCGCAATTTCAAAAGGGAAACAAGCAGTTCGTGAGTCATTTGTCCAGTGGGAGGAAGACCGTAAAGGCGATATTCAAAGGGTCGGTTCAGCACACCATGCCACAAGAAATCTCGCACTAAGGCAATCCAGATACTTAGACGACGCATCCGAATTATAGTTTTAAGTTGATCCATCGGAGTCTGAGAAATACCAAACCAACATGTGAGCGATATGGAACTTTCTGAAGACTTAAGATAGTGCCACCATCCCTTGGGAATGAAAAGTACATCCCCTGGTTCTAAGGTACCATCAAGAAAAGTTACATATTCTAGACGTGGGTGGGCTTTGAGGTCTGGATTTTCAGCAGCAACTTGGCTCTTTGTGTGATTGTCAGGAAATGGATAGAGATTAGGACTATCCTCTGGAGAAGCCAAAACTGCTTTCTTGGTTCCATGCACTTGCACTAAAAGGTTGTCAGACCAGTCGTAGTGTAGTCCGGAGCAGGTCGATGCTCCCATCCACAAACCAATGAGTTTTAGATCCCATGCTCCTAATTCCTTGAAGTCGAAATCTTTCTGAAGGTCTTCAAAAGATTTTGTATTTGCCTGATCGAAATAGCACCGATTCCCAGATTCCATAAGCGTAACAAACTCGCTAATAGTCATTTCCTGGCGATGATTCTTGTCTTTGTACACATATGGAACCTCCGAGTCTGGTAAATTGACTTTGGGGTTAATTTGGATGTCTTTGTACTTCGCGGCAAAACTTTGTGGTGTCCAAGATGTAACAGCACGCCAAGATGATGCAGCCCCTTTCAAGATCGCAGGCTTACCAGGTGTACTATATTCGCGTTCAAACAATTCCGGATCGAATTTTTCCAACTGCGGCAGAGGAATACGCTTAGGCTGCTTATTATTTGTAGATGGAATTCCTTCTACAAACTGATGGGCTGTATTAATGGTCTTTATCATAATAAGTATTCTGAGAAATGTATATATAGCAATCCTAAATCATTCGTAAAAAATTTGATGAGCTAATAGCTAATT
>JAWQFQ010000150.1:0-22591 GCA_035967975.1 Scytonema sp. PMC 1070.18 | reverse complement strand
TATTATTACATTTAGTAATTTAACTTATAAATCAATATTAAATTTTTAATAAAAAGATGATATATTTAGTACTATAATTTTATGTATAATTACTAAAAAATCAGGATTTCTTGACAAAAAAACGATACTTAAACTCACCCTTATCTTTTGAGCGCACGGAAAAAACTCTTGTAGAGAAAAGCTTGCGTCAGACAACTACCCTTAGTGACAAATGAGTCAAAAGTAATGACCTCACTCATATCAGGCTAAAATGTAATGTATTTAGGTTGCCACTAGATACACAATGGTGTAAAGGCAGTGCTTATACGGCTTCATCCAAAATTGGTCACAACGTATGCAGCAAAAAAAAGAAATTAGCCCATAGCATTCCGTTGAGGAGTCGTGAAAATTGCGAGACTGCAACAAACCCGGTTTCTTTAAGAAACCGGGTTTGTCAGCTTTCACGAATAATTTAGAATTGCTATGGGCTATTAATAGGTAAGCATTCAGCTATTAGCCTTCAGCAGTCAGCTTTGAAAGCTAATTTTAAGTATTTTATAAGCGTTTCTGATACCCTATTGAACACCACTATGGCTTATAAAGCAGATGGCTGATACGCGATGTGCTGAACGCTTTCAATGACACTATCTACGTGGGTACACTCCGCATTACCTTCTCTTATTAAAGAATTTATGAAGTTTTGGGCGTAATGAAGTGCGATCGCGGACAGCGCTCGTACTCTTCTCACTTTACACAATTTTGTTGCAAAAATCGTAATCCTTTGGTAAACATACTTGATATCTACTAGTAAATTTTTACAATATAAGTCAAAACTTTGGGTGCATTAACGTAAGTACAAATACATAGTTTGAGTCAATAAAATGAATTTGAAGAATCAAGAAGTCATAGTATGCACCCATTGTGGCTATGATACAAATCCAGTAACAGCGACAAAGTGCCAGAAGTGCGGTAAACCTTTGGGTCTTTCTCCAGCACAAACCAGCAATGGGGTTGGCAAATCTAAATCTAAATCTTGGGAAGATTGGTTGTTAACACCTTTGACAATCCGCCTGAGTTTAGGTTTGCTGTTTTTATTTCTTAGCTGGTTAATCTACTGTTTATTCGTCACTGTCAGCAATCTCAATAATGCCGAAGATGTTGCCAACTCTGGTGGCAATACTGAGAATATCGCCACAGATCTCAAACTTTACAATTCCATAAAGGATGTACCTAATGTCCCAGAAGGTAGGTTCAACTACGGTGGTTCTCTACCCTTTGCAGCTCTAACTGCTTACGGTTTAAACGAGGCGATTACAACAGCCCACCCCAAGTTCCGACTTATCTATACTGAACCAAGAAACAGTAAACCAGGTGGTAGACAGGGGATTGCAATGTTGCTGAATGGTCAATTAAGCTTTTCTCAAAGTGGAGGACCTTTGAGAGACGATGACTATAGCAAAGCTAAAGAACGGGGTTTTCAGCTCAAACAAGTACCAGTAGCTTTAGATACCCTTGTCGTCTTTACACATCAAGACATATCTATTCCTGGGCTTTCGGTCAATCAAGTTCAAGACATATACAAAGGTAAAATAACCAACTGGAAGCAGGTTGGAGGTTCAGATTTGCCGATTGTAGCTTTCGCCAGAGACCCTAAAGTTGCAAATTTACTGAATGAGCTTCTTGGTAAAGATCTCGATCAACTTAGTCCCAAAGTACAAATTATTCGCGATTACACTGACGCTATTCGTCAGGTTGCTTCCACACCTGGCGGGATTTCTTTTGGAGGAAGCGCACCGATTGTAGGTCAACAAACAATTCGCTCTGTTGCTATTGCTAAAGACAATTCTCAAGAATACGTGCAACCCTTTATCAACGAGGGTAAGCAGATTAACATTCCAGCAATACGTAATGGAAGTTACCCGCTAAGTCGGCGTCTGTTTATCATTATTCGTGAGGACGGTACTATCGATCAATTAGCGGGAGAAGCCTACGTCAATATGTTACTATCCCGAGAAGGTCAGCAAATTGTTGAAAAGGCAGGGTTCGTTTCCTTGCGTTAAGAATGACCTTCTTGAAAGAGGGGAAAAGTACTTACCTTTCCCCTTTAATATACTATTTCTGATTTGGCAAGTAATTTAAACTGCACTACATTATTTGAAGGATCTTTTAAATAAAATGTCAAGACTTCTGATGCTTCTCCTTTCCGTTTTTGTATGGGTTCTTGAACAAACTCAAGTTTTTGCTGTTTGGCTAATTCAAATACAGTATTAAAATCCTCTTTATTTTGAAAAAGAACTCCAAAATGTCTTGGATACATTTGTGGAAATGGATCTACTTTTTCAGGATAAAGATGACATACTAACTGTGTTCCGAAAAAATTTAAAGTTATTCTATCTGGATATTTACGACCTAGTTGACACTTAAGTTTTGTTATGTAAAAACTTTCCATTTCATCTAGGTTTTTACAAGGAATTGCTACATGAGAAATTTTTTTACAGTCTTCCATTGTCTTTCCATTCTCTTCGTTTTTAGAAACTAATTATTTAGTGTAAGCTTTCAACAACCATGAAGGCTCCCGTACCACCTAAAGTCCAAGCCAGTAATTTACGAAGTTTTGAGGCGTCAATCTTTTTAACAGAACGTGCTCCCAAATAAGAGCCTAACAATGTAGCTGGTACAAGTGATAAAAGAAGTGGTAGATGAACACCTAGGGTCAAAATGCTAGTTGCTGCACCAATACTTGCAGTGATGAAATTAATAGCCAGATTTGTTCCGATCGCATCCTTGATATCGATACCTAAAACTCGAACCATTGCAGGTAGTCTTATCGCACCTAGTGCCATACCCACAGCGCCCGACAAACATCCCAAAGCAACTCCAATTGCTATCTCAAGTAATAACCTTTGACGAGGTGATAACCGACTTTCGCCTTGAGTCACTTTTTTAGTATTAGCGATTTGAAAGCTCGAATAAACCAGTACAATTCCAATAAGGACTTTTACCCACTCTGCTTTCACATGAGCAAAAGCAAGCGTACTTAGAAACGCACCTATTCCTGAGGGTATACCAATTGCACAAAATAGTCGTAAATTGACACGACCCCCCTTGAGATGACCACAAGTCCCAGCAAGTGCGCCCATGGCAACAGTGGCTAGGTGCGTACCAGTGGCAATACCTATTGTATTGTTAGCTGACTGTAAGGCATATATCAGTAAAGGCAATCGAACTTGACCCAGAACAAGACCTATAGAAGCACCAAAATAGCTCAAAACAAACGACAAGATTGCAAGTACAGAAATGATCACATAATTTTCGGCATTCAACATGGCATCCCTAATTTATCTTAAACTTTGTCATTTGTATGAGTGTTATCACCAATAACTGATGAAGGATAGCAACGGGATTTCCCCATCAATCTTTTCGTAAGCGTATACCCTTCAAAATGCCATCATATAGAGTTACGCGGGCTTCTAGTATCCGCATAGCACCAGCAAAAACTTTCTGCAAATCTTCAAAAGTACGTACGTATGGCATTCCTGCGGCGAACCATCCGTCTGCATGCTCACCATCTATTGCACAATGGATAACAAAAAACTTCACTAGTTCTGGGCTTAATCCACATCTTATTAGATGATCCAAAACTCGCTTGTGCTGTAACGGTACTGACAGTTCTAACGCACCCATTCCACCGATACCGTAATGTAGACCATCCGCAAACCAACACAAATTCACTTGCGTGTTGAAGAAGTAACAAGTCTCTGGGTTAATATCCTCTGGACGCAGACCACCAAAGTAATTCAATAGTGGCAGAAATAAATTTGGGTGCGCCTCTGAAAAATTTCCTCTACCCATCTCATCATAAATATTCTTAAACAGCTCTTCGCGCATTGTAAAAGGTACGGAAAGACTGTAAGCAGCAATATGGAGATGAAAGTTTTCTGTATAGACCCAGTGATTTGCAAGAAAATAACGTATGTCCTCATCACTCAAAGTGTCATTATCAAACAACGAAAATAAGGGATGAGAGTTAACTCTGTGATTTTGAATCTGCTGTTTAAGCCAAGTTAAGAATACTTCAGCGTTATCGATTTCCTTTGGTACTTGTTGCTGTGACAAGTACTGCTGCTCTACCCGTTCAATCGTGTCACGTATGACCCACTCTCTTAAAGAACGAACTGTACCTAAGCCATAACCGCTTTGGAGCAAGCGCTGATTCATTTTGAACAGCATTTCTTGTAAGTCTTGCCAAGCCGTACTATTTTTGTTCTTAAAAGCTTGATGGACTAACTGTTCTAACTCCTCTACATATACCTGAATATTGGCTATGTGAATATCTCCCAAGAATAATTCTTGAAGCCTTTTTGTCAGGTTATTTTGTAATACTGTAGAATTCATTCTCCACCCCTGATTTGTAATTTTGAGCCAGAAACTGTATCATTTGTTCTTCAGTAAAGAAGGCGCTATTCAATAATTGATAATACTGGGATACTACCTCCTGAATATCAATGTGTAACTTCTGACTGCGTGAATGCCATTCATTAACCATGAGGAAGAAAATTTCGTCGGCTTTATCTTCATTGACATCAATGCCAAGGTTTTGTAATTTTTCCCGATTATTCTTCAAAAACCAACGGATACCATCTTTTCCACTACGAACGCCAAAGCCTTTATTCAAATTAGAGCCAACGAAACTGGGATCGATGACATCATAAATAGTAGGTGCTTTCTTAAGAACCTCATTGCGGCTGCTGCTATATATACTGTGGGTAATGACCCCCGTCACGGGTTGGGTAGGACACTCCATTAACCCGTAAGTTTTTTCTAACAATCGACTGAGTTCGTAAAGTTGGTCGTAATGAAAATCGGGTAAAGTAATACCATATAGATCGTGTAATGCTAACGCAATCTCTGCCAAAGGTGGATGTCCAGCGCGACTAGCAAAACCTCCTACCGAAATATCCACTCCTCTTAACCCACTTGATAAGCCCAAAATAGCATTACCAGTAGCCATACCAAAGTCGTTATGGAAGTGACCGTAGAAGGATACATTGGGGTATGCTTTGACCAGAGAAGAAACGTAGCCTTCTATTTGTTGGGGTAAGCACGTCCCAGCTGTATCAACCAATCTAATCTGTGCTATTCCGTTTTTGACAGCAGTATCGACTACCTTCCGAGCATAGTTGATATCAGCGCGGAAGATGTCTAATAGACCTAAAATAATACCTCCGCCTTGGTACTGCTGGAGCGTTGGGAGAAAATCCTCAAACCATTTGAAGTGAATTTGTTTCTGTTCCTCTAGAGTCAATACACTCCAGTTGTCACTATTCCACGTTGCTGTTGGTTCCTTTGCAAGAATTTTCCAAAAAATATGGTTAATCTGTTGATCTGAAACCGTATGAACAGCTATGACCCAAATATTTGCTAGTGATTCTCCCAGTTCTTGATTGAGAATTTGGAATGACCGACGCAAATCCTCTCCAACATAGGAGAGAACGATGAAGCGAGTTTTGTCAGATATCTCTCCTTGTTTCTGTAATTCCACCAACCTCTTCAAGAGTTCGATACTGTGAGGTACGTGAGGTAAAAAACCAATGACTAGCGAACGAACTCCAACTTCTGAAATTTTCTTTCCAAGTTTGCATTTCTCATCCAAACTCGGCGAGATACTTGACCTTTCAGCACCCTCACGTAGGGTTTCATCCATCAGGTCAATGGAGTCATGAAAATTTAACACTATATCGTCACTGAGAACTCGATCTGATATGGAAGTGACAACCATAATCTATCCTTAGATAGTGTACTTTTACAATGTTTTAGATTGCAGTTTTATGCCAAGTTCAAGGGAACGTACCCTCTTATGTCCAGCCTCTAAATTTTTAGGATGATATACGTTGAAAGCCTGGAATTGTTTTATATCAGGGGGCTCATCCATGAGACGTAAAAGATTATCTGTTGAATCATCCCATATCCAAGTCTTATGTAGAGTTCGAGGATGATTCATATCGTGAGCAATAATTGCATCGCGACCGTGCATCATGCGATGATTGTCTATTATCAAGATTTGTCCTGCGGTGAGAAGATGATGCTTGCGGAATTTGGGATTGAGAAAATAATTATCAACTACATACTTGACTGAAGAATACGCCCAGGGTTCGACATACATTGTATCTGGACGAAAACGAACTCGCCACCTTCTAGACGGAAGCTCTTCAAAAAGAGGGCTATAAGTTGAAAAATATTTAGCTTTGCAAAAACTTACAGCTCTTGGTTGCGTAATGACTTTGACGTGTTCTGGTTCTTCGTCCCAAAGCCTTTGAAAAATTTCTTGAACATCTACTAAAAAGTTAGCTCCCCCTTTTTCTGCTGGTTTAGCACATAGAATCAGCAACATACTTGGTGGAGCGATTCTGACAAACTGACCATTGACATAACCAACACCATCAATATGAGAAGCATCTGTGTGGAGCCAAAGCTCATCTGTATATCCATAATGGTACTCGCGAAAGCCGGGTGAATCGCTTATCTGCTCCGTCACCTGATGCTCAGTTACCAGTGTATTAATTCCACTGTCATCGCCATTAGGATGATTTTTTATGTAACCGAAAAACAGAGAAATATCTCTCAACGTATTCTGCGATGCATCCCAGCTTTGAATGACTGCAAATCCATTTTTTTCAATATGTTCATAGATGAAAGTCAGCTGCTCTTGAAAGTCAGCTATGCTTTTGCATCTGATGACATCTAACGCTTGAACATTGGAAGTGGTACCCATATCAACACACCCTTACGACTTGTTAGCAGGCTGATTGAACGCGCTTGCAATTAACAATATGGCGTTATCCCAAGAAATTAGCAACTATTTTGCGGTTTTCATTTATGCTAATTGTCATCTGCATTACACTCTCTTCCCAATGTAAAAATTTGTCCTTTCTTGCTACAAATTTCTTCATATTTCGCACCCTAATTTCCCCCCAACCTTAGCCGTTGTATTTCCTATGGTTTATGAAGTCTATAAGAATTCTTTTACTATTCTTTACTGAATTATATTCTTCAACAAATCTTTTAAGAAGTATATGGATAATACTACGGAAAGATAATATTTTTTGTTTACGAAAAAATACTATGTATAAAATTGACTATTAAAATTCTTTACTGAAACTAGTTATCTAAAATATTAAGAAATTTAATCAGCTTAAAAAGCAACGTAAAAAGAATGTTTCTCTTTATTTTCGCCATTTAAACTTGAAAATAAAAAGCTTAATTTAATTAATTTTATTAATTGAAATGATAAATAAATCTTAAATTTTTAATCAAAAAATGATACATTTAGTACTATGATAGTATGTGTGGTTACTGAAAAGTCAGGATTTCTTGACTAAAGAACGATACTTAAACAAATCGTTGTCTGGCGATCGCACGTTAAAAACTTTTGTAGAGAAAAGCTTGCGTCAGACATCTACCCTTGGTTACAAATGAGTCAAAAGCAATGAACCTACTCATATCAAGCTAAAATGTGATCTATTTAGATTGCCACTAGAGACAAAATGGTATAAGAGCAGTACATATATGGCTCATTCAAAATTTGCCAATCACATATGCAGCCAAAAAATGAATTAGCCATAGCATTCCGTTGAAGAGTCGTGAAAATAGCGAGACTGCAGAAACCCGGTTTCTTTAAGAAACCGGGTTTCTATAAGCCTTTACGGATAATTAGAATTGCTATAGGCTATGAATAAAAGTCGAAAAATAAAGCTTTATGGTAAATTTTCCGATTCTCGATGATGTACTGACTAATATTCAAGCATATCGACGTGAACGAGATGCGGAAATTGCAGAGTATATCATACTACACCCCACACCCTACACCCTACTTTCAGAATAGCTAAACTGTTGAGCATAGAACCGAGCATAGCGTCTCTCTAGCTTTAACAACTGCTCGTGAGTTCCTGATTCTACAATCTGTCCCCGTTCGAGAACCAGAATGCGATCGCACCGCCTCACCGTACTCAAACGGTGAGCAATAATCAACACAGTCCTATCTTCCATCAACCTTTCTAACGCTTCCTGAACCAAAGTCTCCGACTCAGAATCCAGTGCAGAGGTGGCTTCATCTAGTATCAGAATTCTAGGATTGAGAAGCACAGCACGAGCAATAGCAATTCTTTGTCTCTGTCCACCAGATAAATTCACCCCTCGTTCCCCGACCCAAGTGTAATAACCATCTGGCAATTGGGTGATAAACTGATGGGCATTAGCAATTTTTGCGGCTTTCTCCACCGCTTCCATATCAAAAGATTCTTGTCCAAAGGCGATATTTTGAGCAATAGTTCCAGAAAACATCACAGTTTCCTGGGGAACAATCCCAATTTGTCGCCGCAAACTATCAAGCGAAACATCCCGAATATCAACACCGTCAATGAGGATTTTACCTACATTGGGGTCATAAAAACGGGGTAAAAGATTCACAAACGTAGTTTTCCCAGCACCAGAAGCACCCACCAGGGCGATCGCTTCTCCCGGCATTGCCAATAAATTGATATCTTTAAGTATAGGTTCGCCCGTTTTGTAAGCAAAACTCACATGGCTATATTCCACCTTACCAGTCACGGGTGGAAGAAAAAGAGCATCCGGCTTTTCCACCACCGTAGGTTGAATCGCCAACAACTCAAAAACCCGGTCAACAGACGCCTCACCTTGCTTAAACTCATTGTAATTATTAGTCGTGTGACTAATGGGGTCAATCAACAATGCAGCAGCAGCAAGGTAGCTAAAAAACTCCGCCACAGTTAAATTTCCCCGAGAAATTTGCCAAGCGGCGAACAACAGCAGCACTAAAAAACTCAGCGCTTGTAAAAAGCCGATAATAGGAATTTGAAAAGCTTTGAGTCGTTCAGTCGAGTATTTTGCTTTTAAAGTCCGTTCAGCTTCGCGGCTAAATCTGGCAATTTCGTAATTCTCTGCCGCAAAAGCTTGTACTATACGAATACCGCTGAAGACTTCCGTTAGGATAGATGATAAACCGGAAATATAATTTTGGCTTTTCAGGGAGTACTTTCGCAATCGTTCCCCAAACCAACCAATCAAAACACCCATCAGTGGCGCAATAATCACCGTAGCTAGCGTCAATTGCCAATTTAACCAGATCATATAGATAGGAATTGCTACCAATTGCAAAACACAGGGGATAAAATCGTGAAACAGCTTGTGTACCACTTCCCCAACTCGGTCAACATCTTCTGTGAGACGGTAAGATAAATCCCCTGCTTTTGCTGTTTCAAAATAGCTGAAGTTTAGCTTTTGCAAATGGGTGTAGACTTGCTTGCGGAGATGAAAAGCAACTCTTAAAGCAGCTTTTGCCATATAAATATCTTGTACGGACTGAAAAAAGCCTCTGACAAGAAACACTCCTGCTAAGATACCCAGGACTTGAGTGATTTCAATCACATTCCCTGTACCAAAGGCTGTTGACAATTGCTTGACAAGATCGATCAGAGCTAAAGTCGCCACTACATAACCAATAATGCCAATAAACCCCTTGACGATAGTTTGCCATTGGGGTCTGATATACGGTAGAAGTTGCCAGTAATGAGAGCGCGTTTTCAAGTTGTAAAGCCCACACACAATATATAGTCTTCCCTTTCTGACGCTATCAGGTTTTCGATAGTTTCTGAACAGGGGTGTGGGGGGAATAACTATTTTCTTTCGCTTAAAATACCCTTGACACCAGCCTTACAGCCTTAACTTGTGAGAAATGCCTACTGGGAGAGTTGCACAGTACAAAATCACCTATATCCTGAGAGGTGAGCAATGGGGGATACTACCAGAGTACGCAATATTGGCTATTAAATGAAAGAAACAACCATTGCAGCATTATTGAGAGTGTACGACCGACTAGACGAAATAGTTGATGAATTACACAATCTAGCTGAAATTGAACTAGAACTAGAAGCTTTTGACGATGCTAGCGTCCTACAAGCCAGAGCCGATATACTATACGAACAGATGTTAAATTTGGATGTTGTAATTTCAGAACTAGAGGGTTAAGGGGATGGACGAACTAAAAACTAAAATTAAAGAGTATGGTCGAAAAGCCGCCTCATTAAGCCGTCAAGCAAGAGCCTTACCGCTTCAACCAAAAGAGAATCGCAAACGCAAGCTTGATTTAATGAGACAAGCTACAGAAGCTAGCAAGCAATGTCAAGCACTAATACAAGAGTTGAAACGACTACAAGCAAGTTAAAAACTGGCAATCCAGAGAGACTACCAGCTTTTAATCCAAAATATAGATGCCCGTCCACATGATAGGCATTTTTTCATTTTACCAGTACCACATCAGCTGTAGACTGTGATACAGGGTCAAAGGCAGTTGGGTCAATGCTAAGTTTCTTGACTACTGCACCAATCGTCTATTTTTACAACGAGTAGGTGGTGGATATCGATTTATGCATGACTTGTTACGTCAGCACTTTGCTAATTGTAATTAACAAGTTAGCACGATATGTACGCAAGAACCGGAAGCCATGGGCGATCGCGATAAATAAGTTTGATTAAGTAGAAAATAATATAAAGCCTCAGTAAATTTATCTATAATATTGCAGAAATTCAACCAATCTCCTGGTTTTTAGAGGTAATTTTTGTAGTTGGCTTAAGAGCATTTATATATACAGCAATTCTCTAAGATTTGTAAGAAAATTCAAAGCCTCAGAAACCCGGTATTTGGAAGATACCGGGTTTCTTTATCTCACGAATGATTGAGGAATCTTTGGAATGATGCGATAACGAAGTATAAAGTAATCTACTTTATACTTGCATTTTGATGTCTTGTCTGGTAATTTTGGATATACTAGATAATTGCCGTAAGCTTCCATAGCTTCACTTACAGAAGCTACCTGCTAGCTACATTCAGGGATTTTGCATCAAATACACTCACCTTCCCTTAACGACGGTCAGTCCTTGGGGTTTTCCAAAAAATAGATTCTCTATCTTGTGGTACGGGCGTCCCCGCCCGTGCTATACAAGTGGCGGACTATACCCGTGCTATACAAGTGGCGGGCTATAAGCCCACACCAAAATAAATATAGTCCGGCTTTTTTATTTGGAAGTCCCTTATGAAATTCGGTTAACAAATTGGTCAGAGGGTGTGGGATGTAGGGAGATTAGCGTTTCTTTCATTCATAACGGGTAGCAATCGCCACCTGTGGGGTGCTCTAGTGGAAAATTATTTTATAAATATCAGTCCATTTTAATGGACTTGAGCTATTAGCCCGGAACTTGAGATCCGGGCTACAGGTATGGGTTTTATATTATATAGATAAAAGGTTAAAAAAGATGCGATATCAAGCAGGAGAATTACGTAATTTGCTTGATGATTTACTCAGTCAGGGTGCGAGTGGTTCTATTTATATCAAGGCAAATCTTCATCCAGAGAAAAAAACGAGGTCACGAATCGCCATTATAAATCGCGGTGGGATTGTTTACGGCGGAATCAGTCTTCCCAGTAACCAAGAATTTGCGAGAAGACTTGGGGTGAAGTTGAAGCATACTTGGGCGGACACGGCTGTCAAATACGTAGCACAGAAGTTACAAAATTCATCCTCCTATCGCGAACTCCTAGAACATATGATTCGGATACGAGTGTTTAAATGGGAGGAAATTGAAACTGCTATTCGCGTTCAAGTTGTCCAGGTGTTAGAGCAAACGTTGCTATATCCGGGTGAATTAGAGTTTGATGCTAATACTCAGATTGACCTATGTTATGGAACAGACGGTCATGGTTTTAACTGGTACAAGTTACTTCAAGAAGTGAGCGATCGCCAGAGGGAATGGGCTGCATTGACTCCTTTTGTCCCTAGTATGGAAGCTACTCCCCGCTTAATAACCTCATTGCGAGAAGTAACAGATAAAGACGCAAAGCAACACCTACAAAGTTGGGTAGATGGGAGGCGATCGCTCATTGAAATTAGCGAACAATCAGACAAAGACTCTCTTGAATTGGCAAAATGCTACGCTACATGGGTCAAGTCAAATTGGGTAGCGTTTGGAGAGGAAGCACCTTTCATTCAACCCCGAACACAAAAAACAGAAATCTTTCCTGCTGAACAACATATTGAAGAACAACGTCCAATAATTCTCAGCGTTGATGATAGTCCTCTAGTACAGACTTTAATCAAACGTGCTCTCAGTCAACATTATCAAGTCCTTTCTGCAAATAACGCTACAGATGCTTTGAGATTAATGAATGTTAATCAAATTGCACTACTGCTGTTAGATGTTACGATGCCAGACATTGATGGTCTAGAATTTTGCCGCACAGTACGTAGCATTCCAAAATTTAGAAAAATGCCCATTATTATGGTCACAGCTAAAGATAAATTCTCCGACAAACTTCGAGGTCAAATTGCAGGCTCTACTCATTATATAACCAAACCCTTTGAACCAAAAAATTTACTTGAAATTGTTAACCAACATATTACCCAAAGAAAACCATCTACCAACAATACCCCAGCAAACACAACTTTCCCCCGCAGCAGGATTCATAATTCATAATTCATAATTCATAATTCATGCAAACATATCTCATATTTCGCTTACATAATTTATTATATGGAATTGATGCAACCTTAGTTCAAGAAATCTTTCCAATTCCAGAACTAATCCCGATAGCAGGGACTAACACTGATGTGATTGGGGTTTTTAATTTAAGGGGGCAAGTTGTTCCAGTCATACATTTAAATTTGCTTTGGGGGTATCCACTTGAAGGCTGTAATATTGAGGATTATGTTATTGTTTTTCAATGGAATAGCTTACAAATTGGTATAGTTATTCATCAAGTGAATGAAATGCTTGAATTAGATACAGAAGTGGTTGAAATAGAGCCTGCTCAAGAATTATTCGATAATATTGATACATTTTTTCTTTCCGGAGTTATTAGAGTTGATTCAGATGTCATTTTGTTAGTTGATGCGGAAAAAATAGTTCGTCACCCAGAATCTTTACTGACTTTGATTTGGGATGCAGAAACACACTTAAATTTTATGGCTGCATCTGATAGCGAACAAAATAATGATGAATATCAACGGCTTGAAGGAATCCCATTACCTAGCTTTTACGATTTATATTGTCCCGATGCTTCTTATCAAGAAAGAGGAGTATTTCAACAGAGATATTTTCAGCTACAAGAGATTAGTAAAAACACAGAAGACTATCTTCAAGTTAAACCTCTTGCAGTCATTAGTTGGGGTAATGAATACTTCGGGTTCAACTTAGAAGTGGTGAGGGAATTTACTAGTATCTATAATTTGACACCAATTCCTTGTTGTCCAAAACATATCGTAGGAAATATGAATTTGCGAGGTGAAATTATCACCTTGGTGGATATACGTAATGTTTTGAATCTCCCCACAACTCCTGTGAGAGTTGGCTCTAAAGTAGTAGTTATTGAGGTAGAAAATATTATTGCCGGATTTCCCGTTGATAAAGTATTGGAAGTGATTAATTTAAACCAAGATGAGATGATGCCTTTGACTTCAAGTGTATCATCTAAAAGTATGCAATATTTTCTGGGGATGGCTCCTTTTGAAGCAGGAAGATTGTGTGTTTTAGACTTACAAAAAATTTTAAATAAAGGAGGTTTAGTTGTGAACGAAGAGATATAAAAATAACGATATTATTCGCTTGGATTTGAAGCCAAATAGAAATTAGACAGATGAAAGGATGAGGATATAGACTTATGTTTCCAAAATTTAAATTGCGAGATCGCATCTTATTAGGCTACTCTTTTCCAGTACTTATCTTGGTGGTCATTAGCAGTTTAGCTTTCTTGAACTCCAGAAGATTAGACACAGCTTATGAAAAAATAGAAGAGGCAAGAAAAGCAACAGGATATACCCACGATGCTCTCCTAGGTTTTGTAAGCAGTGAACGGACAGTAGATAGTTTACTCATATCCAATAATGAAGCTAATGTTCAAAAAATAAAAAATATTAAAGATGCCAGAGATGCTTATAATATAGGAATAACGAATTCTAAAAAAGCTCTTGAATCTGCTGAAAATATTGTTAATATTAATCGACAAAAAGAGCAGATAAAAAGAATGCGTGAAATTGCCAATAATATTGAACAATTTAATCAAGAAATTATCACTTTGGTAGAGATAGAGAAAAAAGATGAAGCAATCAAAAAATTTGAAACGGGTGTCAATGGAAAGTTACTGTTAGAATTTGAAAAGACACAAAAAGATTTTGAAAACCAGCAAAACAATATTATTCAATCGTTAATTCAAGAGGTAAGACAAGCAACGGCGCTTTTGCAAATCATCGCTGGGTTGGGTACGCTTCTAGCAGTTGCTATTACAATCGCAATCTCTTATATGCTATCGTCTGGTATTGCAAGAGCAATCCAAAATGCCTCAAGAGCAGTCGCCATTTCAATTAAAGACATTACTGATACTGTGAACGTGCAAGAGCGCATCATATCAGAGCAGTCAGCCTCAGTCAATGAAACTACCAACACCATTCAGGAATTGGGCGTGGCTGCACTCAAGTCCGCCGAACAAGCGGAAATCTCTGCTGGAAGAGCAAAGCAAGCTTTGACCCTTGCAGAAGGAGGAACGAAAACAGTCGGACTGACCGTGGAAGGGATATCAGAACTTAGAGACCAAGTGACAGCGATCGCAACCCAAATTGTACGTCTTAGCGAACAGACATCTCAAATTTCGACAGTTTCCGACATAGTAGCAGATTTGGCAAACCAGACTAATATGCTAGCACTCAATGCTGGAGTAGAAGCAGCCCGTGCGGGAGACCAGGGAAAAGGTTTTGCGGTAGTCGCCAGTGAAATTCGTAAACTCGCAGACCAAAGCCGAAAATCAGCAGACAAGATTAATATCCTCGCAAACGAAGTGCAAGCAGCTATTAACTCCACAATTATGGTGACTGACGAAGGTACTAAGAAAGCAACCCAGGGAATTACACTGGTAGCAGAAACGGGAGATGTGTTCACAAACATCACTGATGCTGTGAACAATGTATTCCTCAACAGCCAAAAAATCACCCAAACAGCAAAACAGCAAGCGGTTGCTGTACAGCGAGTCGTAGCCGCAGTCAATGCTATCAACTTAGGGGCGAAAGAAACAAACGAAGGTATTACTCAAGTCAAAGAAGCAACCGAAGACCTGAACGAAGCCGCTCAAAGTCTTGAGGCGGTGCTTTAAGCAATTAGGTTGTGGGGTGTGGGGTGTGGGGTGTAGGGGAAAGAAATTCTCGTGTGTCCCAATCGCACTCTAGTGACGAATTATGGATTGTAAATTCCCCAAGGTTTATGATAATAGAAGATGAAGAACTGCGATCGCTATACAAAACAGCTAGCGAAGAACGCATCCAAAAGATAGAAGCTGCATTGCTACATCTAGAGAAAAATCCCCAAGACCATGCCAAACTTGAGGGATTACTCAGAGACATTCATTCTCTCAAAGGGGATTCCCGGATGTTAGGGGTAACAGATGTAGAAACCCTAACCCATCAAATAGAAGAAATACTAGGAACTGTAAAGCGGGGCGAACAAATTTTGACTCCGCAGCTGTTCGACAACCTTTATCTTGGGTTAGATGCTATTCATAAAATTGCATCTGAAGCCGTTACCGGACAACCATCAGGAGTCAGCGTCTTCTACGTCTTAGCCCAACTGATGGCGAGTGAATCTAGCGATACGTGTTCGGAGATTCAGGAACCAGTTGCAGAATTGGAAGATGTACCATTTACCGAGATTTCTGTAGAACAATCCTCAGAAGGTAGCGATATCGTCCCCATTAGCGAACCTAGCGAACCAACAGAACTTTTAGCCGAAACACTTTCTCAAGTCAGCGACTACCAAATTGACACCATCCGGGTTGAATCTGAAAAACTGGATAAATTATTGAATCAAGTAGGTGAGTTAATAGTCACTAAAGGTCAATTTGCAGATCAACTTGATGAAATTGACGAAACGATCGCTTTGTGGGAAGAGTTGAGTCGGCAAATCTTTGCCAACCGTCATATGTTTAAAGACCTGCAAAAACATGAACAAGGTCAAGAACCGCGATCTCTGCACAATTTATATACCCTGTTGGAAAATCGCTTGAAGCAAATGGGAGTTAATCTCAATCGACTTCGGAATAGAACATACGATTCCACAGCCAAACTCGAAAACGTATCCGAAGAACTAAAATCAGGAGTCACTTCTCTGAGACTGCTGCCATTTTCTACAATTTTTCATCTCTTTCCTCGCACAATTAGGGATTTAGCCAAGCAGCAAGGGAAAGAAGTCGATCTGCTCATGGAAGGGGAACAAACTTCTGTAGACAAGCGGATTTTAGAAGAGATAAAAGACCCACTGTTACACCTTTTGCGTAATGCAGTAGATCATGGGATTGAAACACCTTCAGAACGACACAAACACAACAAGCCACCCACAGCAACAATTTACCTGCGGGCTTACCAGAGTGGTAACACCGTTTGCATAGAAGTTGCAGACGATGGGCGCGGTTTGGATGTCGAATCCATTAAACGTGCAGCCGTGCGTCGCGGTCTTCGTACCGAAGAAGAACTCGCCAGAATGTCAACATCTGAAATTCAGTCCTTAATATTTGCACCAGGGTTTTCCACCCGCAACGCAGTTACAGAAATTTCTGGTCGAGGTGTTGGTTTAGATGTTGTACGTGCTAATGTTGAACGCTTAAAGGGAAATATATTCGTCGAATTTACTCCAGGTAAAGGATGTTTATTTCGCATTACCTTGAATAACATTCTGGCAACTAACTATGTTTTAATCGTAAAAGTCAACCAAAATCCTTATGCTATCCCTGTAGAATGTGTAGAAACCATGCTGTTAGTTTCTCCGCAAGAAATCTTCGCAGTGGAAGGTAGTCAAACCTTCGCATTTCAAGGAGAACCTGTCTCGATAGCTTGGCTTGCCGATTTATTAGGTTTACCCGTCCAAGTGCCGGCTACAACCCAAGCTTTGAACGCGGCTTTATCAAGTATCCCATGTGTGATTTTGCGGATTGGTTCCGAACGTTTGGGATTATTGGTAGATTCTATATTAGAACTTCAAGATATCGTTTTAAAAGCGCAAAGCCATCTGCTCAAACGGGTTTGCAATATCTCCGGAGCAACAATTTTGGGGACTGGAGAAATTTGCATGGTACTCAATCCTCTGGATTTGTTCAAGTCCGCCAAAAGAATTATTGTTTCCATCACCGTTCAGGAGTTAGCCCAAAAAGCACAAATCAAACAGAAAATTCTCCTGATTGAAGATTCCCTTCCCATTCGTACTCAAATGAGGCGGATTTTAGAAACAGCTGGTTATGACGTGATAGTTGCTGTAGATGGTCAAGATGGTTTAGACAAATTGGGCGAAAGTCAGTTCGATGCTGTTGTCTCAGATATACAAATGCCCAATCTTGATGGATTAGAATTCACCGCCCGAATTCGACAATTACCTCAGTATAAAAAATTGCCAGTTATTTTAGTCACTACCCTAGCATCCGAAGAAGACAAACGACGGGGGGCAAAAGTAGGGGCAAATGCTTATTTAACAAAAAAAGAATTTGAGCAAGGTGTCTTTTTAGATACATTAAGGAAACTAGTATAAATGGTAACCTCAAAAAAGAAAGTTGTTTTGGTTGAAGATTCCCCCATCGCTTTGGAAATTCTCCAAAGATTGCTGAGTTCTTCACAAGAAGTTGATGTGGTCGGTATAGCACGGGATGGAGAGGAGGGTCTAGAAGTGATTACTAAGACTCAGCCAGACGTGATTTGTACGGACTTGTTTATGGAAAATATGGATGGTCTGGAGTTGACAAAGCGTGTGATGGCTGAAGACCCACGACCAATTTTGGTGATTAGCAATTTTGTACAAACAACAGATGTTGATAATATATTTCGTCTATTACAAGCAGGAGCTGCAGATGTTTTTCCAAAACCGGCGATTGGTTCACCCACCGATTATGAACAACTCAAAGCAGAGTTAATTGCTAAAATAAAAGTCCTTTCTAATCTAAAAGTAGTTCCCAAACGGAAACAACCGACTGTACCTACTACTATTGAAACAGCAACTTCGGGGTCTGTTTCCAACATCAAACCGCAAATGATGAATGTAACCTCTCACATTCAAGTCATAACCATAGGGAGTTCAGCAGTCGGAATGCAAGCAATTCAAAAGATTATTTCTCAATTACCGTCTGATTTCCCATTACCTGTGATTTGTACCTTACACGTAGGGGAAGGGGTTTTATCAGACGTGGTGAGTTGGCTGTCCTCTGAATGTTCGTTACAAGTCAAAGTTGCTGAAGTTGGCGAGTCTCCTGCATCGGGAACCGTTTATTTTGCTCCAGAAAAGTATCATTTAGAATTAGACTCACAGGGCAAATTTATACATTCAACAGCTTTACCAGGAGAGAAGTATTGTCCCTCTATTACAGTTATGTTCCAATCTCTGGCAAATTTCTATGGTAAAGCTATGGCAGGTGTGTTATTATCTGGGCTTGGTCATGACGGTGCAGAAGGCTTGCAAGCAATTGCCCAAGTCGGAGGGATCGCGATCGCTCAACATGAGAATGGTGATGCTGCGTTTGGTATGGTCAAGTCAGCAATTTCTTTAGGTGCAGCCCATCATTTACTGAATCTCGAAAACATCGCCCCTTTCTTGCTGAAAACTATTTCCCGCTCATATTAACACTTCAGTTTTATGAGTGAGGATAGAGAGTAAAATCTCTATCCAGCCAAATGATATAAAACTTTGTTTGCATTAAACCGCTTCTTCACATTGAATCTGAGTTTTAAAATATTCCTTCATAGATTGGTGAGAAATTGCACCACTCTTCTCAACAGCTAATTTCCAAGGGTATTCTTCCTGCGTCATGTTACGTAACTTCCACGCTGAAAACTGCCCAAAGACTGCATACACTTCATCCAACAAACTTTTAGTTTTCTCATCATATATGGTAAAATCTACGTGATTTGAATAAGGAATTGCACCTGCCCCATACTTTTTGTAAACTTCGTATAAAGCAGGAACAACAGGACCATGGGTCCAAGCTTCTATTGGCTCAGGAAATAGCTCCTCTATACTGATCTAGCGACCTAGCCAGCCCCTGATAACATCAAGTAGACTTGAACCACCCCAAAGTAATGCTAACAAGATTGAGGTTGTCAAAATTCCTCCCATTACACAAAGGGCTAAACCACCTAGACTGATAGCACCATCGTCTTCCAATAAACCAAAACCCGTTACAAAAATTCCCATTGCTGGTAGAGTATTTGTTCCAGGAATGGGAATCATCATTGAAATTGCCATGAGAGCGATCGCACTCCCTATTGTCACTCTACCCGGTAACGTGGTACAGATATAACTCAACCGGGGACGGGCAAGAGCCTCAATTCTTTGTAACCACGGAAGACCTCCCTTTACCACCTTTTGGGCAGTTTCCAGTTTGATAGAATGGTTTTTCATCCGTTTGGGTAGCCAGGGACTTCTAGAACCAATGATGAGTTGAGCCGCCAATACGAACATCAAAATTCCAAACGGAACAGAATAACCGGGTGCAGGGACTGGCAAAGCAGAAGGTAAAGACAAGATAACAAACAAAAAACCAAAAATCCTTTCCTCTGCTAACAGCAAAATATCTGCCAAACTTACTTTTGACGGTGCTTGTTCATCAAAAAAAAAGCGTTGTAATTCACTAGACAGTTTAGCCATACAATCCTAAAATTTTATTGTTGGATGAATAAGCAAAGTAACACTGAATCGGGTTAACTGATCATAGAGGTTTACGGCATAGAGACCCAAGCCTTTAGAGGATGTTTTAAAAGTCTTCTTGTTAGTAGCATGCACACTTCTCATCCCCCTAAATCCCCCTTAAAAAGGGGGACAGTTAGAGATTTTCCCCCCTTTTTAAGGGGGGCTAGGGGGGATCAACCAGTGCTTGAAATTACAGCCAATCACTTTTCAAACATCCTCTTAGGCAGGGATGCTGACACAATTGCAAATAGCTTTTTTAGAATATACACGAGATTTTTGAAAATTCATCAAAATTCATACCTCATCTTATACAAAGATTCTGTGAAGAAAATGAGCAGTAGCTAACATCTTGTATCATTCTCAACAAGACCAAAAAAACCGGGTGATTATATGTGATATACTGTAAAAATGCTTCTTGATAATAAACCTCTAGTTTGGCTGCATGGCGAAGTCAAAACCCCGCCCTTCAGTCCGGGGTATTCTATTGAATTGCTGATACGAGCAATGTTGGCTACAGGTGCAACTCTTCAAGAAATTGGACAGGTAATCGCCAGTACGGACCGATATTGCCAACATCACCCATACCACTGTGCCCTAACGCAGAGCCTAGAGCATCGGTACAGTCATCCCACACAACCCGGTAACTTTTACCTTGATGCAACGAAAAATCAGTCTTTAAGGGCGACAGAAACCGGGTTTTTTAGCATAACGAGTTAATGCTGTAGCGACGCTCTAGCAACGCCAAGGACACAGCAAGACCTTTTACATTTCATTTAGGACTATTATGATAGACTAATGCTTAGAATGCTTCTCGTCTGACTGAATTGAGCTAGTCTGTGTTGATTTTTGTTTAGAAATCAACGCCGATAATTTTTTTGTATCCGAAAGTGGTAAATGATTTCCACTTAGTCTTTGATAACGCCGACTTAACGCACATATTGTACACATAATTCCATACCCAATTAGTTTCCCCCACACCCTACACCTTACACCCCACACCCTTTCTTCACAATATAGTAATTATTTTGAAAATCGTGGTCGAGGTGTTTAATTTCAACACTCGTAAAACCTGCATCTTCAAGCATTTCTAGTGCTTTTTCTTCTCCCCACATAGCACCCAACCCAATTCCATTTGATGCTAAAGAAACAGTCATGCAGTGCATACAAGAAATAGTGTACATGAATGGTGCTACAGGATGGTCGAGATTACCGTGAACTTGGCTAGAAGCACGAATATCTTGCATAAGATAGATACCGTTAGGACGCAATGCTTGGGCTATTCCGCGCAGTACTTTATCTGGATGTGCTTGGTCGTGGACAGCGTCAAAAGTGGTGATGAAATCATACCGTTCAACTTCATCTAGGGTTGCAGCATCTTTGACTTGGAATCGAACGTTCGTTAAACCAAGCTTTTGGGCTTCTGATAAAGCATTGGCGATCGCTTCGTTGGAAAAGTCATAACCTGTAAATCGGCTTTGAGGGAATTTTTGAGCCATTGCGTTGATAGCACGACCGCTACCACAACCAACATCCAAAACATCAATACCTCTTTGCAACCCTTCTGTGACACTAGGGACAAGAGGAAGAATAGAATCTATAAGTGCAGCCACAACAGTTTGACCGCTTTCTTCCGCCATCACTTGATGAAAGCGTTTGTATGAGGAGTAAGGAACACCGCCTCCGTTATGAAAGCACTCCACAATTTGGTCTTCCACAGAAGCAAGTATAGGGATGAATTGGGATATAACCGCAATATTATCGGGGCTAGCAGCTCGTGTTAAAAATGCGGCATACTCTGGAGCTAGAGAGTAAGTCCGATTAACAGCATCGCAATCAACAATACGACCTGTCACCATTGCGCCCAACCACTCACGCACATATCTCTCATTCAAACCCGCAGCATCTGCAATTTGCTGGCTAGTTGATGGTGGTAACTCAGCTAAGGTATCAAATAATCCGGTGCGGTGACCGATGGAAATCATCAGGGCGATCGCGCCACTGTTAAGAATATCAAGCATCCGTTCGGCGAATGCTTCCGCTTTATTTTGGTCTAAGACTTGCGGTGTCATAATTTTTTTCTTAATAACTCACCCCTATTTTCCCATGCCGCTTGAAAAAAATCTTGTTCGCAAAACATAGCGTAACGATAAGTTGAGCGAACCACATCTGTAGGACTGGCGTAACGCTCAACTAAACTTTCTAATTGCTGCGTCAATGGTAGAAAATCATCACTACTATAAGTACGAATCCAATCTGCATACCGATGAGTTGGAATACCATTACCAGCTAACTGTTCTCCTAAAAAAGCATACAACCGCATACAAGGGGACATAGCTGCAGCCGTTAAACCAACATCCCCTCCCCAAGCCGTTGCTAACAAAAAGTCTGTATAACGACGAGTCGCTGTTCCCGGTTCCATAGAACGTAAATCGACTCCCCATTGAGTAGCGTAATCCTCATGAAGCTTCAACTCCTGCAACACCCCACCAGTTAATGAGTGAAACACCGCCAATGCAGAGAAATCCGGTGCTTTAGCAGCCGCTATGCTGTACGCACGGGCGAAAGCTTCTAAGAAAAAAGCATCTTGACCGACATAATAAGCAAATTTCTGCTGTTCGAGACTACCATCACCTATCCCTTGGACAAAGGGATGATTCAGACAAGCTTGCGCTATATCTTGATTAGCTGACCATAATTCGTTAGAGAGAGTCATTTGTTAGTGGTTAGTTGTTAGTGGTTAGTGGTTAGTTGTTAGTTGTTAGTTGTTCAAAATACTACCATCCACTATCCACTATCCACTATCCACTATCCACTATCCACTATCCACTATCCACTA
>JAWQFQ010000149.1:3622-22660 GCA_035967975.1 Scytonema sp. PMC 1070.18 | reverse complement strand
AAAGTATAGAGAAGTACCCGTATTTACCTAATCATCCCGCATTTATGCAACGCCGAATCTTTTTGTGGGTGACGTTCGTTGCCGTTTGTCCCTCACACTTGCTAATATAGACCCAATGTATGAGAAGTGTTGATACTTCTCATATAAAATTGCTAAAAAGCTTAAAAGTGGTATTTAATAGCTACATAGAACATACTTTGTATGTCATGGCTACAAAAAAACCACGATTGACAATTTACTTGGCATCACAGGAGATATTAGACAAATTGCAAGTGATCGCTGATGAGCAACAACGCTCAGTTAGCAATCTTGTTTCTGT
This sequence comes from Scytonema sp. PMC 1070.18, assembly GCA_035967975.1. GTDB lineage: Bacteria > Cyanobacteriota > Cyanobacteriia > Cyanobacteriales > Nostocaceae > Scytonema. The sequence continues at coordinate 22,341 of JAWQFQ010000149.1, read as the reverse complement.
GGCGTTAGCTGAATGGATAGCAGATTATGAAAGGCACAAAGACAAATGACTAACACAGGACAACCACCAAGCGTCTTAGAACGACTTAGCCGCCTAGAAAATCTGTTCGCTAACATTGGCGAAACAGTGTTAGCCCAGAATGACGCCATTACCGCTCAAAGCAACACCATTGATGTTCTGGTTGCTAACATCCAGCAGCTAACCGAGAATGTAGCCGCAGTAAACCAAAGAGTTGACGCACTAACTACCAATGTTGCTGAAGTAACCCTACGTGTAGACAACTTAGCCATACAAGCTGATCGCGATCGAGCGCAAGCAGCCCAAGACAGGCAGCAAGCAGCCCAAGACAGGCAGCAAGCCGCTATCGACCGCCAAGCATTTCAAGCCGAGATTCAGCGCATTTGGGAATATCTACGCGATAGGAATGGTGGTAGCAGTCCGCCAAGGGGGTAGGGGGTGTGGGCGATCGCCCCCAGCAAGTCCAAGCCGAAAGACTATGTAAAGTTGCACGGTCTAAGCGCTTTCTCGACTTCAGGCTTATTATTCCCAAAATTCAGATAAAATTAAGCACATGAAAGCAAGTGAGCAAAGGAACGGATTTTATTAACCTTTTGAGGAGCGGTCGAACCACTCTTGATATGTTTGCTTGCGTTCCTCATTTTCCACGAGAACTGTAACTCGGATCGCTTTACAACCGTGATTGCGCTCAAGGGCGATCGCATTTAAAAGCAAACTGGCAATTTTAGGCGACATAAATTCTCCAGTCACTGTTAAACTGCTATTCAATTTATCGATTCCTGATGTTTCGCCGTCAACCAACTCAACACCAGATATGTCTCCTTGACTGAGGTCTATTTCTGCAAGTTGTCTGTGCTCTGGAGTCACTTGCTCCACAATCAGTTTTTCTCGTCGAACGGGAACTTGTACCATCTGGGTTTCAATTTGTTTGCGGACAATAACCTCTCCAACTCGACGCTTATTGCGGTCAACAATAATTCGTTCACCCAGTAAGCGAATTATCTCATCTACAGAATCTACTTCGCCATCGGTTGCGGCTGATAATGCTTCCAATGGTGTCATTTCCCGTGTATCTGCGTTAAAAGCGTTGGAATTATTTTCCATAGTACTAACGTGACTTTCTCTCTCTACATATTTAGGTAAAGACTCTACTTCCGTTTGATTCGCTTTTATCAAAATACGTCCTACTTGCGAATCAATTTTTTCAATGAGCCTACTGCTTAATAAAAAAAGCTGATTGCTTTCTTGAGGCTTGGATTGAGTTATCACAAAATTTAGCTGGCGGGTTGTATCAATGATTAAATTTGCGACATGACCAACTAACTGACCTTGCTTATCTAATACGACAAATCCCCTAACTTTTTGCCTCAAACTTTCCATTAAACTGCTAATTTTTTCAATTCTACTAGTATTTGCAGCTTGTATATTAACTACTTTGTTATTCATAATTAAAAAAATGTTGAAAATAACTGATTTAATGATTGGAAAGACAGGCAAAGCTATAGTTACCTCGCCTGTACATTGTTGAATTAGCATTCGCTATAGCAATCATAATTGTTTTTTGCTAATTGCTAACTGCTAACTGCTAATTGCTAATTGCTAATTGCTAATGATAAAAAAGCTATTAACCATTAACCATTAGCCATTAACCATTAGCCATATAGTTTCTGAATTATTTCGCTCTGTGCTCATCAATGGGAAGACCGGGAGCATTCACATCTAACTCTTCACGACGGATTGTCTCTTTAGCTTGTACAGTATCTTGGTCTACGACTTTCTTGACTTTGACTTCTTCACGTACAACCGCTTCCTTGTGAACATCAGCTGTCTCTTCATAGATTTCCATGCGAGCAACTTCACCTTCGCGGAAGTTAGCTTCACCAGGAGCAACGGGTCTACCTGCTTCTGGTGGAGTGACTCGCTCAACAACAACACGCTCTTTTTCTACTGGAACGGAAACTCTTGCGGTTTCTGTCTCTACGTGTTTACCAACAGCTACTTCACCGGCTTTACGGCGGGTTTTATTAGCAACTAACCGTTCTTCATACAGTCTGAGAGTTTCATTATCTCGATCGTGTACGCCATATAGGTCAGGCTCGTGGTCGTAAGTGTAGTTGTTGCGATCGTAAGTGGGAATATTTGCTGCGGTAGCAGGTTGCTGATTCGTTACGGTTCTTCCGGGCTGAGACACTGCTCCAAATGCTCCTTGGTCTAAGGGAGCAGATGATTCTAGAGGAGTTTCTGTATCCAGCCTTGTTGTACCTACGGGTCGAGCCCGATAGACATTGCGTACCCGTTCTTCATAATCGTAATCCAGAGTCTGACTTTCGTTGAACTCTGGTAGGTTTTCAGCTTCTTCTCTGGTCATTCCAACCGCATATACGCGATCGCTACCGTAATCAACTCGAGAACGACCTACTGGTAACAGGACTTTCTTACCAAAAATCCAGAAACCTAAATCAACCACTAAATAGCGGAAGCGCCCTTCATCATCGACTAAAATATCACTAACTGTACCAATTTTTTCATGGTCAGTTCCTTCTACATAAACACCCATACCTTTGATGTCATTTCCCTGAAAACTATCACGGTAGTTAGGGTCAAAATCTGATATTTTGTATAAAGCCATTGTATGTCCTCTTGAACTAGTATTTTCTCCTATTATTCAGATTATAAAAATGAGCTATTGTAATCCATCTCCCTAACGACTGACTTGATTCTAATTGCAGATAATCAACAGTTATATATTATTTTTTAGATAAGCAAAGATTAGAAAACCGATATCTCAGAGATACCGGTTTTCTGATTCCTCTACCACTAACGAGTTTTTAGCCATAAGCTATACTTTGAGCGGTCAGCACTTCAGCACTTCAGCTATCAGCCAAGAACTTATAGCTAATAGATTTTAAACAAATCACTCATCTCAATTTATTCCCATGCAAAGTATATATAATTTTTTATGATTACAAATTATTAAAACAAAGTCCGCTGATGCGGACTTTTCACATCTGAGCCTACACAAGCAGGCTATGCTTATATAACAGCAATTTAAGCACGATCTCTAGGATTCACATCAGGATGATTTACAGGTAAATTTCCTTCAGTATCTATATCAAGTTGTTCGCGACGAATGGTTTCTTGAGCTTCTACAGTATCGCGATCTACAACTTTTCTCACTCGTACTTCTTCGCGTACAAATGCTTCTTTCTGAATATCAGGAGTTTCTTCGTAAATTTCTATACGCGCAACTTCTCCTTCTTGGAACTGCGCTTCACCAGGATTGACGACTCTTCCTGCATCTGTAGGATTCATACGCTCAATGATAACGCGCTCTTTCTCTACGGGTACAGAAACTCGCGCTGTTTCAGTTTCAATGTGCTTACCAACAGAAACTTCCCCTGCTTTTTCGCGATGTTTATTAGCAATCAACCGCTCTTCATAGAGTTTGAAGGTTTGATGATTGCGATCGCTCATATCGTACAGAGATGCATCTTGCTGATACTTATAAGTATCACGATTGTAATTGAGATTGCTATTCATCATTCCAGTCATAGGACGATAAGCCCTACGTACCTGCTCCTCATAATCGTAATCAACAGTCATGTTGTCTTTGTACTCAGGTAAACCTTGTACTTGTTCTTTGCTGAGTCCATCGACATAAGCACGTCCTACATTATAGTCAATGCGGGATAAACCGATTGGTAGTAGTATTTTCTTGCCAGTAAAGCCCTGCTGAGTGTGTATAACTAGATAACGAAAATGACCATCTGCATCAACTAGCACATCAGATACTGAACCAACTTTGGTTCCACCCTCAGTATACAAATCTAAAGATTTGACATCATCGCCACCAAAGGTTTGTTTATAGTTTGGATCGAAGTCTACAAGTTTGTAGAGAGTCATAATGCTATTACCACTTTAATTAAAAACATCTATTCATTACGTTAATAATTAATTGAGAGATTTCCATCTGGCTCGCGACTTAGTTTTATTGACTATTTAATAATCATTTAGTTTTAAATAGTCATTTACTTCTTATGGCGGAGATAAAAGCTGAATATAGCATATTGAGAAAAAAAATATATATCTGTGGTAAGATGAAGGAGTTGTTTGAGCCATTTATGAGGTTTAGAACAGTAAGCGTTCAGCCAAGAGCACTCAGCCATAGCGCTTTTTTAAGCTATAGAGATGTTGATAATGGTGTCAGAAACGCCCAGAAAATACAAGGGAAACAGGTTTCGCTCGCTGACTGCTGACGGCTAAAGTGCTGAACGCTTACCTATAAGTAGAGTTTCTGCTCTCTGTAAAATTGAAAAGATAACGTCAAAAATCTTATAAAAATGTCCTATAAAGACTGGTTAACAAATCTCAAACAAAATAAAGCGATCGCAGTTATCCGCGCCCCAGAAATATCCCTCGGACGCCAAATGGCTTTGGCTGTAGCAGGTGGAGGAATACAATTCATCGAAATCACTTGGAATAGCCATCGCGCTGCTGACCTGATTATGCAGCTGAATGCAGAGTTACCTGACTGTACTATAGGTACTGGTACACTGTTGAATTTACAGCAAATGCAAGCAGCTATTGCAGCTGGAGCGCAATTTCTCTTTACTCCCCACATTGAACTAGCAATGATTCAAGCCGCAGTCTCTGTTGGTATACCAATCATACCGGGAGCGCTTTCTCCTACGGAAATTGTCACTGCTTGGTCAAGTGGTGCTGAGTGTGTCAAGGTATTTCCCGTAGAAGCAGTTGGAGGCGCTCAATATATCAAAAGTCTACAAGGACCCCTAGGTCACATTCCTTTGATTCCAACAGGCGGTGTTACTCTGGAAAATGCTCAGGAATTTTTGCAAGCAGGGGCGATCGCAGTTGGTTTAAGCAGCCAATTATTTCCTAAAAAGTTTGTTGAGGCTGGAGATTGGGAAGCGATTTCTCAACAAGCCAGAAATCTGCTACAAACAATTAACTGAGTCATACCTCAATACGCAATACTACAAGAAAAGCGCGAAAATTAGAATCAATAAAAGAATGGCGGTTCGCTGGATTGGATAGCTAGTAAGATAAAAAAAGAATTTCAGCCTACAATTAGCACAACTCACGCGAAATCCCATCAAAAGCGCATGACATGATATTTCCCCAAGTTCATCCCAAAATTACCGATTTGTTGGCATCGCGAGGAGTCAAACCGGGCTATATTATAGGTCTTGACTCTGCAACGGCAGAGTTGAGTGCGCTTGCTAAGTATCTTCATGGCAAAGATTTCCCGGCTGGCGGTATTGCACCATCAGTCACAGCCCTAGGATTAAATGTTATTGGTCATCTCCCCAGTCAGCTGATTGAAATTATATCTACTTGGTCTGGTTGGTTTGATGCATCATCGCCCAGTGTTGTAGATAGGGTGCGAGAGGAAACTATCTCGCGCTGGGTTGTGAACCAATATCCCAAAAAACGCTATCCTGCTATTATGATTGGATCTACCAATGGTGCTGCTGTACATTTGTGTGCCGCCCTTGGTATCCCTTGGTTACCGCAAACACTCCTCACTTGTATTCGCCACTTCGTCGATCCCGATGAACCAAAGCAGGAACTAGAGTGGGCGAAAGGACCAGCCCAAGAGTTGTTGAAAAGAAACCCCAACCTCGCGGTTTACCAAATGCACGACCCCAATCAAGATCGCTTAAAGGTTGGTCATGTCACTTACTTTAGAATGAAACGGATTCGTCTTGGTGCAATATACGAGCAATTCTTAAAGGAGAATCTAGAGCCTGGTGGTACTATATTATTACTAGAATGTCAATACAATTGGTTGTCTACTTGTGTAAACGTTAGCGAAGCTGGAGGCGATCGCCTGTGTCGCCATTTATTTCAGTTTGGCGGAAAAGGTAGCTTAGCTCCTGAAGATTATTTTCGGGATAGCCAACAGATAGCCGACTTCCTCCGACGACGGGGATCGAAACACCGACAATGGAACCCACCCACCCCCGATGGTAGGTTTCCAGAGTCAGAGTGGGGTTTTGAACCAGCTTTGCGTGAGGATGTAGAACGGTTTGCAAGGGAACATGGTTTGAAAGTGCGCCAGATTGTTTTTGATTTCCCACAGGACTTGAGTCCCTTGGTTGCTGACTTATATCGTTGGTGGTATCAGGAACGGGACTTACCCACCAATCGCCTCTTTGTTGAATCGTTTACTCTACTCCAGCCTTGGTGGATGTTACGTCTTGGGTTAGTCCCATTTTGGGTCGTCTTTAACGATCGCATGTCAGCAACTCGGCTCAACATCTATCTCGATACTAACGAACCTTACGATGAAATTTACGCCAACCTGTTCTCAAACGGTCTTTATGGACTCGGTATCGCCCCAATTGAGGAATGGCGGTCTATTATCAATCGCGCCCGCAACCAAAGTCGATTTGTTGGGGTGGACGAGCAGAGATATCCTAGAGACATTGCATCCATGATTCGCTACTACACTGAGCTAAAGAGACTTGACGGATGTTACCCAATCCCAGAGCCGTTAAAGATATATCAACTTGACAACTTTCTAGCACAGGCTGGCGATCGCTATCCAGTACGTTGGATTGACTATCCCACGACATCATCTATTTGATTGCCTATTGCACACTTTTTACAAATCAAATTGCTACATACTGTATTTTATCTTAAATGAGGTGACCTCTAGTGGTACGGACACCAGCTAAACTTTTAACATTGGACGAGTTTCTAAAGTTACCAGAAACCAAACCTGCTAGCGAATATATTGATGGTCAAATTATTCAAAAACCAATGCCCCAAGGGAAACATAGCACAATTCAAACTGAACTATCTACTAATATCAATGCGATCGTTAAACCTCAACATATTGCAAGGGCTTTTTCAGAGCTGCGATGCACTTTTGGTGGAAGGTCAATAGTACCAGATGTGTCTGTCTTTACTTTGGACAGAATTCCTCGTGATGAGAACGGCGAAATAGCCAACGTTTTCCAAGCGTCCCCCGATTGGACAATTGAAATTTTGTCACCAGACCAAAGCCAAACAAAAGTTGTCAAGAACATTTTGCATTGTCTGAAATATGAGACGCAAATAGGCTGGTTAATCGATCCCGATGAGCAGACAGTGTTTGTTTATCTTTCCCAACAGCAAGTACAAGTGTTTGATGAACCACAACAGCAACTTCCTGTACCATTATTTGCACATGATTTTGTGATAACTGTGGGAGATTTGTTCGGTTGGTTGTTGGAATAGGCTGAATTGGAAAATGGTTGAGAAGATTGTTTAACGCTGTCAAGAAACCCGGTTTCGTAAGAGTTACCGGGTTTCTATTCCGGCTTATCCAAACCGTATTGCTACCACTTGTACCGGATGTGGTCGTAAATTTTCACGTACTCTTCGCCTGGGTGGTTCCAAGAGTTGTCGTACTCCATACCCTGAAGAGCAAGTTTTTGGAACTCATCTGGGTGATTGTACCATAACCTCAAAGCTCGTTCCATTCCCGACTCAAGGGCATGGTAGTCTGACTGGTAGAAGACGTAGCCATTGCGTTCTTCCGGGGGCTTGTTTTGATCGTAATCTCGGTCAAATACTGTGTTGACTAACCCACCAACTCCCCGAACAATTGGTACAGTCCCGTAGTTCAGCCCAATCATCTGGGTTAACCCACAAGGTTCGTAATTACTGGGAACAACAATCATATCCGCCCCTGCGTAAATGAGGTGGGATAGTTCTTCGTTAAAGCCGAGCTCCAAATGAATGTCGGGGTTACTGTGTAAGAAACCTCTTTCGTGTTGGAAGTGAGCATTGATTCTAGCTTCTGTCGCCGAACCTAACAGTACAAATTGTGCTCCATTGTGGAGAGCATAGTACATGGCGTGGTGGACAAGATGCACACCTTTTTGCTCATCTAAACGACCAATGTAGGCGATGAGTGGCTTATCAACATCTTGTAGCCCAAGCCGTTCCCTCAAAGCTTTTTTGTTTTTAGCTTTTTCTTCAAATTTTTCCTTTGTGTATTGATAGGGAATGTATCGGTCTGTTTCAGGGTTCCAAAAGTCGTAGTCAATGCCGTTGAGTACTCCTGTAAACTTATCTTGTTGTAAGTGCAGGGTGTGACCTAATCCGTAACCAATGTCCGTGTAACGAGCTTCCCAAGCATGGTGTGGTGAAACTGTTGTCACAGCATTAGAGTAAACGATCCCCCCTTTCATAAAGTTTAAGGAGAAGGGGTTGAAGTTATCTTGTAGGCGATCGTAATGGAAGTAGTAAGATTCTCGGTTTAAACCTGTAGCCCGGAGAGTATCGACACCAGCAAATCCTTGATGCTTAAAGTTGTGGATGGTGTAGCAAACCCGCTGGCTCCACATCCCGTGATATTGGTAAATTTCGTAAAGCATAACTGGAATTAAGCCCGTTTGCCAGTCATGACAGTGGATAACATCGGGTCGTTTGTTGCTTTGAAGCAGAAATTCTGAAGCTGCTTTGCTAAAGAATGCAAAGCGCATATTGTCGTCATTACAACCGTAATAAGTACCCCGATTAAAGAAATTATCCTGTGAGTGGGGTTCAATAAAGAAACACAGGCGTCCATGTACCCAGCCACAGTAGACGGAGCAATGAATCGCACCATCATACCAGGGTACCCACAGGTTCATGTATGCATCATGCAGCCCCCATATATGGTCGTACCGCATACAGTCGTACTTTGGCAAAATGATTTCGACGCAATGTCCCCGGTTTTCTAGTTCTCTGCTGAGTCCGTAAACGACATCGCCTAAACCTCCCGCTTTGATCACAGGAGCACATTCTGATGCTACCTGAACGATGTACATTTGTATCCTCACTTAATAAAAATTTATTTTTATTATCTTTTCAATCATTACAGAAAAGATGTACCCATTGGCAAGTCGATCGCCCATTCATTAGAAACAAATATCAGTCGCTGTCATAAACTGCGTAAAAATTTCTTTCCCCCATATCCTTACACTCCTACATCCCATATTGTAAGGACTCTCAACGGTCAAGCCCCTACACCCCACGGACGGCGATTACCTCCGGTACACTACGCGATCGCAACCCGTTATGAATGAAAGAAACACCTGTTCCCCTACACCCCACACCCTACACCCCGTGTTTCTTAGGACATCTATCTGCTGAGGTAACTTGACAAAAAGCCTCTTGGAAAGTAAAAATGTCTCTTAAGCTAGATGACAACAGGTAAAATAGATAAACCTATATATTAAACTTATCCTTATGGAGAGTAAACTCAAAGAACTCATTGGTCAGCCTAATGTTTGGCTTTTTGTCAGGAGCAGCAACGGCTGGCTCAAAAACGTCGAAATCTTGGATGTGACTTCCGATACCGTAACATTTCGTTACGAACATGAATCGGATGTGGAAAAAAGAGTTTGGGAGAAGACAACTCGAATTGACAATATTGCAGAGATTGAAGTTCGTTTGCTCACGTTACCTAAAAGCAATAAGCAAGTAGAAGATATTAAGCATAGGCTGTCGAAATTACTAGAGCAGGAATAGAAAAATATTAAGTAAGGTTTGCGGTTAAGAGTGTAACGCATCTTACAAATTTGGGTAGTAGAGACGTGAAGTTGCGCGTCTCTGCTTTTGGTGAATGTATAAAAAATTTTCAGACCTTAGCAGTATGGCAAATGATATCCTCTCATAACAATAAACAAGCTAGGATTGAGGTAGCGGTAGACACGTGAGAGCGCAACACCGTGACATAGCTATAGCAATTGCACTTGATGGGAGGGAATCATGGTTCAGGGTAGTCATCCTGATTTACAACAAGAAGAAGCAAGAAAATTTTCACCACTGGCGGATGAACCAACAATTGACGTTACTGCAACCTCAGATTACTCCTCCACCTCCTCTCATGCTTCTGCAAACGAGGAAGAAGTAACAATAAAGTTGCATCAACAGCAGATAACAAAATTAGAAGCAACAGTAAAAGAGTTGAGAGAATCTTTGCAACAAGCCCAACGCAGGGAAGTCTCTTTACAAGAAGAAATTGCTGATTTAAAATCAAATTTATCTGGACAAAAAGAATTGGTAGAGCGTTTTAAAGCAGAACTGAGTGATGCTAAAGAAGCAGCAATGCATTTGGCAAAAGCTAATGCAAAGCTGACAGAAACAGTAGATGCTTTAAATCAGGAGAAGGAAAAAACTAAATCCTTGAATCAGGTTAAAGACAAAACTCAATCTTTGAATCAGGGTAAAGAAAAGGCACCATCCTTAAATCAAGAGAAAGACAAGACTCAATCCATAGTGAGGTACAAAAAATCCTATCCACCTACAGTAAAATTACCTTCACCAAAAGAACAACCACAGTCCATTGAATCTCCATCTCCAATGTGGTTACTTGATTAACTGATAACAGTTTCACTATTAGGCTGACATCCCCCGGTATCTCCAAGATACCGGGTTTCTAATGCTCTTTTATTTATAGTTTGAGCTATAGTTAACACTCGGGTGTGGTGCTTTTGTTTGAGATCGCGCCAGTCAGTCATTTTTATTAGTACAATTTTTACAGCAACATAACTTAGGAGAGAACTGATGATTTCAGATGAAATGGGGAAGCAACTCCACAATCGCTCAACACTTGGCGAGCAACTCACTAACAAAGAAAAAGAGCAGTTAGATGCATGGTATGCAAAGCTAGATGCAATTGAAAGCAAACTGCTTAGTGACAATGCTGACTCTCAAATTACAAGCGCAAATTTGCCAACTCAGATTGAAGCATCCTTAAACCAGTTAACATTCGTAACTCAACGCATTCAGCAAATATCTAGCGAAAATGATGATTTACGTCAACAAATTAGTGTGTTACGGCAACAATTAGCAGTTCGTCGTTCGGCATGACTATCTCAAAAGAAATACGCGAACAAGTCCAGCAACGGGCAAACTATGCCTGCGAATTTTGTGGGGTGAGAGAAACTGATGTAGGAGGAACTCTAACCATCGATCACTACCAACCCCAATCGAGAGGAGGTTCTGACAATTTAGAAAACCTAATTTATTCTTGCGCTTGTTGTAATCAATACAAACAAGATTATTGGTATACGGATGAGTCTTTCCTAAAATTGTGGAATCCTCGCTCTGAAAACTACGATAAACATTTTATTGAGTTAGAGGATGGGCAGTTGCTAGCTCTGACTACAACAGGAGAATTTACTTGTAAACGATTACGACTCAATCGTCCACCATTAATTGCTTATCGCCAAGAACGCCGTCGCCGAATAGAAGAAACTCGTCAACTAGAACGATACCGTGATTTAGTTCTGTTGCTAACTCAATTAAATGCCCAATTGACAATTTTAGTCACAGAACAGCAAGCTCTGTTGAAAGAACAACGAGACATATTACAAGCGTTACTTCGGAATCAACAAGATAGTTTCTAAAAATCAATGCCCACCATCCAAAAGAGGTCAACCTATGTAATTGCGTGTTTTTATTGCTGAGTCATTTTTTGCAGCTTAGTCTAAACTCCAGTAGTATTGGAACGCATTGTGAATATTTTATAGGGAATTAGGCTTATGAGTTCACCTCAAAACCTATTCTCATGAAACTCTAAAATATGTTGAGCAGTTATCTGTGGCTGTTCTAAATGAGGAATATGACCACAATTTTGAATCCAAATCAGTTTACTATTTGGAATTGCCAATTTAAATCTTTTGGCATCTCTTGTACCTAAAATCTTGTCAGAATCACCCCATAAAATCAGCGTTGGTTGCATGATTTCTGAGAGTTTTTTAAATCTAAAAGCGCTGTAACCACCACTTTTTGTAAAAGCAATCAAAGCTTGACTCCAATCGGTAGATTCAAGGTGCATTGACCCACATAATTGAGCATCAATCGATGCTAATTGCTTGTTCTTATAAGCTGTGCGACAAATACTTTCCCGCACTTTAGGACTACGCAAAAACTCACTAGCTAGGTAATCTAATGGTGGAAAAAGAAATTTGACTAACGGTGAACTACCCACCAAGCCAGCACTGTCTATTAACACGAGTTTTTGCACCACTTCTGGATATTCCAGAGTGAAATCAATCGCCGCAGCACCTCCCATCGAAGCCCCTACCAAAATAACTGGTTGATTGATTAGGGTTTTCCAGAAACAATAGAGATGAGTTTTAATGTCATTACGGCTGAACTTTAGTCCGGCTGGGCGGTCTGTAAACCCAAAACCCAACAAATCTACAGCCCAAGTCTCATTGTGTTCTGCAAGTAGGGGAATGAGACGGCGGTACTCTAACACAGAGCTGTCGAATCCATGTATCAACAGCAAAGGTACACCCCCACTACCTTGACGCACGTAGGTTGTGAGAATGGGTTGTTGACTTAGGGGTGTAGTCATGGCGATCTGCTCAATGCTCCGCGCCAGAGCGATAGATTCAGATTCGGTAAGTTGCCCGACGGTGGTAGGTAAAAAATTTGGAAACATAAAATATAGTGTATCGTGAAATGATGTGCGGAGTGGTATACAACCGCAGCTATTCGAGAGAAAATTGAAATATTGCCTCGTTGTTTGATTACCCTTATGAAGAAATTAATTAAAGGTCTGCGAGAATTTAAAACTAGTTATTTTTGCAGTCATCAAGAACTCTTTGAACAACTGGCTCATGGTCAAAAGCCAAGAGTATTATTTATTACCTGTTCCGACTCGCGTGTCGATCCCAATCTCATAACACAAGCTCAGTTGGGTGAATTGTTCGTTATTCGCAATGCAGGTAATATTATTCCACCCTTTGGCGCAACCAATGGCGGTGAGGGAGCAACAATTGAATATGCTGTTCAAGCATTAGATATTCAACAAATTATTGTTTGCGGTCACTCCCATTGTGGTGCAATGAAAGGGCTAATCAAGTTAGATAGCTTGCGTGTGGATTTACCTCTTGTATACGAGTGGCTTAAGTATGCGGAAGCAACCCGGCGATTAGTAAAAGACCACTATAGCGAGTATGAGGGGGAAGAACTGCTAGAAATTGCGATCGCCGAAAATGTGCTCACTCAAATCCAGAACCTGCGGACCTATCCAGTCATTCACTCCAAGCTCCACCGAGGACAACTCAAAATCTATGCTTGGATTTATCAAATAGAGACAGGAGAGGTTTTAGCGTACGATCCGGACAATCACGCCTATGTCTTACCCCAACACCAGCTTCCACCTTCTGAGATAGACGAGACGTTGATCAGTCCATCTCCAACTTGCGCCCTACCAAACTTGTCTGAAGAACATACCACCCCTGTCTATCACAGGATACCAACAAAACCACTTTCTCCAGAACAGATGGAGCGCATTTATCGCGGCTCGTCAGCAACAAGGTCAGGTTCCTAACTGTAGCATTTAGCTATCAGCTGTCAGCCAAAAGCTTGTGTATCCTTCGTAAAAGGCGAGAAACCCGGTATCTTAAAGATACCGGGTTTCTGGGGTTTCGCAATTTTATAAATCGAATATAATATTATGTTTGGATGAATATTTACACTACGTTTGTAGTTGTAATGCATGCGCTAAAGCGCAACTACGAACAAATTATTTTATAAGTCATTAATCGAACATTATATAACTATAAATCATGTATGATGTTCTCAAAAAATGTTTATCTCCCTATTAAGTCAACGCAGCCGACGTTCTTTTCTGATAGGACTGGTACTGGGTTTTATCGTTGTTTCTTGCACGCACAACTTCAACCCAGATATCTCATCACTCACCCAAACTTCTACGGAGAGTGGAGTTTTGAAAATTTGGTGGGATAGAGGTTTTACCCTGGAAGAAGATGAAGCAATACGACAGGTTGTGAGACAATGGGAACAACGAACTGGTTATAGAGTTCAGCTTTCTTTCTACAATAATGACGAGCTATCGAAGAAGACTCAAAGGGCGCTCCAAGCTGGGACACCGCCTGATGTTTTGATGACTGACAATGCGGACAGGGTTTTGAACCCAACTCTCGCCTGGGAAGGAAAGCTTGTAGATGTTTCTGATGTGATTGAATCTGTTAAGCCTTTTTACCCAAAGATTGTACTACAAAGTGCTTATTTTTACAATAACCAGAAAAAACAGCGCAGTTATTACGCCGTCCCCATTCATCAAAGCATACCTCACGTTTTTTACTGGCGGGATTTACTGGAGCAAATTGGTAAAACTGAAAAAGATATTCCTCAAGATTGGGATGGCTTTTGGGAGTTTTGGAAACAAACGCAGAATACTTTGCGATCGCAATCTTATCCAAAAATCTACGGTATTGGTGCTCCCATGTCATCTAGGGCTGGAGACACCTATGAGGTGTTTGAGCAAATTTTGGAAGCCTATGATGTTGAGTTGGTAGACTCCAAAGGTCAACTGCGCTTGAATGACCCTAAAGTCCGCCAAGCAGTTATTAATTGTATAGATTGGTACACAAAATTTTACCAGCAGGGTTATGTCCCACCAGAAGCAGTCAATTGGCTAAATCCAGACAATAACCGCAGCTTACTCAACCGTCATGTTGTCATGACTCTCAATAATTCTCTATCCATCCCAGCCGCAGTGCGTCAAGATGCTGACCTCTACAAAAATAAGCTTGGCACAATCGGGTATCCCAATAAACCTAATGGCAAGCCCATGCGATATGTTGCCCTAATTAGACAGGCTACTATTATAGCTGGGTCAACAAACCAAAGATTAGCCAAAGATTTTCTGAAGTACTTTGTACAACCAGAGATAATAGGATCTTATCTCAAGTCTGCGGGAGGGCGTTTTCTACCAGTACATAATCTAGTTTGGGAAGACCCTTTTTGGACTAATCCGAGCGATCGCCATATTTCTGCGGCTGCGAAACCACTGATTGCAGGACAAACTCGCCTGCTCTATACTGCCCAGAACCCTGCTTATAATATAGTTTTAATGAAAAATATTTGGGGTCAAGCAATTCAACAAGTCACACAAGAGCGTATTTCCCCAGAGCAAGCAGCCAATAAAGCTATTCAGCAGATCGAGGAAATTTTCAACAAATGGCGATGAACTTCTGGAACCATCAGTTAACGACAAAAGTCGCCAGTTCCTTCCTACTCTTGTCCTTAGTAGCTGTTGGTGTAGTGGGAGGCGTTGCATTTCTGAAGGCTAAGGAAGAATTAACACAAGCTGCTTTTAGTCGGCTCCAGGTCGCAGCAACACTCAAAGAAGAAGAAATTACCCGTTGGTTTGAAGATCAACAGCGAGATTTTCTCCTTACCACGCAGTTTCCAGATGTCCAAGCAAATTTAAAAATACTTTTAAATAGTGAAGAATCCAGCCCAAAATATGTAACGGCTCGTAAAGTTCTATTTGAATATATTACGAATGTTACCAAGCTTAAACCAAACCTTAATGAAATTTTTATTCTTAATCGTAGCAATCAGGTCATCTTATCAACCAACCAAAACCGGATCGGACAGTATGAAGTTTTAGCTAATATTACCTATTTTGAAAAGGTCGAATCCGGAAACACTTTTGCACCTATTTTCTACGTTTCACCCGTAACTGGTAAGCCCTCTGTTACTTTAGCCGCTCCTCTGCGAAACCCTCAGGGAAAACGCCAAGGTCTTATCTTAGCTCACCTTAGTTTAGAACGAATCGACCAGATTATTCGAGAAAAAACGGGTTTGGGAAAAAGTGGCGAGACTTACTTGGTTGGCTCTCTAATCACAAAAAATACTTTTATTTCTAAAGAAGAAAATAATATGCAGAAATACCAAGATGGCGTCAGCAGCAAAGGTATTGATGAAGCAATGAGTGGACTCAGCGGTCAAGGATTGTATAAAAACTACGCTGAAGTGTCAGTGATAGGGGTGTATTGTTGGCTGAACGATCAAGACTTGGCTTTATTGGTAGAAATGGAGCAAGAAGAAGCCTTTGCTGTTGCTAGCCAATTAGCAGGAACCATTGTCATAGTAGGATTAATCTCCGTCGGATTTCTATTGATAGGAGTGTTGTTTTTGACGCGTCAGTTAAAAATTTCTCGCGCTCAATTAGAAAATTACAGCCATCGATTGGAACAGAAAGCTAGAGAAGCGGAAGCCGCAAACCGTGCAAAAAGTGAATTTTTAGCCAATATGAGTCACGAACTCCGCACTCCCCTCAATACGATTCTTGGCTTTACCCAACTTATCACTCGTGACCCCTCTGTCAGTCCTTCACAAATCGAGAGTCTTGAAATTATCAGCCGTAGTGGTGAACATTTATTAACCTTAATTAATGATGTTTTATCAATGTCTAAAATTGAGGCGGGTAGAACAGTTTTAAATGAAAATAACTTTGATTTATATATGATGCTGGACTCTCTAGAAGAGATGTTTCAGCAAAAAGCTGAAGCAAAAGGTTTAAATCTTATCTTTGAACGTTCCCCTAATGTTCCTCAATATGTGCTCTTAGATGAGAGTAAATTGCGCCAAGTTTTGATTAATCTGCTCGGTAATGCTGTTAAATTTACTCAAGAAGGTGGGGTGGCGTTACGTGTCAGAACTGTTGAGAGTTCACGGTTAATCGTTAATAACCAACAGTCTACACTCAATAACCAACAGCCAATGCTACATTTTGAAGTTGAAGATACCGGACCAGGAATTGCACCAATTGAAATAGACAAATTGTTTAAGCCTTTCGTGCAAACAGAAACGGGTCGGAAGACTCAACAAGGAACTGGTCTGGGTTTAACGATTAGCCAACAATTTGTGCATTTAATGGGAGGAAATATTACTGTTAACAGCACGCTAGGTCAAGGAACAATTTTTGCTTTTGATATCCAAATTCTCGTTGGAGAGAGAACTGAAATTCCAACTCAAAATCACAAGCCACGGGTGATTGCTTTAGAACCCAATCAACCTCAGTACCGCATTTTAATTGTTGAAGATAAATGGGAAAACCGCCTCCTTTTAGTTAAGTTACTGACAACGGTTGGTTTTGAGGTGCGTGAAGCTGAAAATGGTTTGGAAGGGATTTCTCTTTGGCAAAGTTGGGAACCACACCTAATTTTAATGGATATGCGGATGCCTGTGATGGATGGATATGAAGCAACCAAACAAATCAAAACCCATTTAAAAGGTCAAGCTACTACCATCATCGCTCTGACAGCAAGCGCTTTTGATGAAGAACGAGCCATAATTTTATCCGCAGGTTGTGACGACTTTGTTCGCAAACCCTTCCGAGAGGAAGTGATTTTGGACAAAATAGCTCAGTATCTCGGTGTGCGTTATGTGTATGATGCGAAGGAGGACGTAGAAAGTATTGAGGATAAACAAACAACTTCCGCCTTGAGCCTTGAGTCTTCATCCTTAAAAATTATGCCGACAGAATGGGTAGAACGACTACACCAAGCTGCACTTTGTACTGATGAAAGGCAGATTTTTGAACTGCTCGAAGAAATTCCTCCCGAATCTGCACCTGTTGCGATCGCTCTCACGGATTTAGTCAATAACTTCCGGATTGACAAAATCATAGATTTAACCCAACGTGACACCGAATGAATAACAATCAAGCTCAAAAGGCTCAATTACCAAAGGCTAATATCTTAGTTGTAGATGATACACCGGATAATCTGCGACTCCTATCAGCTATGCTAACTCAATTGGGGTATGAGGTTCGGAGAGTCATTAATGGGCAAACAGCCTTGAAAACGGCTCAAGCTGCTCCACCAGACCTTATACTACTTGACATTATGATGCCAGATATGAATGGCTATGAGGTCTGCCAACGTCTTAAAGCCTCACCCATCACAAGCGATATTCCCATCATTTTTATCAGCGCGTTGGATGAAGTGATTGACAAAGTCAAAGCCTTTGCTGTTGGTGGCGTAGATTATATCACAAAACCATTCAGTGAAGAAGAAGTTTTTGCCCGTGTTGAAAATAACTTGACTATCCGCAGGTTGCAAAAACAACTCAAGGAACAAAATACCCGTTTGCAACAAGAGATTCGCGATCGCCAAAAAGTCGAGCTAGTGCTGCACTTATCACAATTTTATCTAGATAAATTTAAAGATTCTATATTTTTTGTTAACTCTTGTGCTCAGTTAATCTATGTTAATGAACTAGCTTGTCGGACTTTGGGTTACTCCCGCGAGCAACTGCTGACTATGAAGGTTTACGATTTAGACCCAAATTTTACATCCGCAACTTGGCTGTCACACTGGAAGGAATTCAAACACAAAGGCTCTTTAACTTTTGAATCGGTGAACAGAACTCAAAATGGTAAAGAAATCAGCGTAGAAGTCACAGTCAACTATCTGGAATTTAACGCCGAAGAATACCTCTGTGTCAATGTCCGCGCAATCAACCCTACTCATTCATAATTCATAATTCATCTCGTTCTCAGTTTTCTCATTTAACTTTTAAGAGGAACTCATCATTAGATTAGAAGGATTTCAGGGTTGAGGTGCATTCTAAGAATTAGGAACTTCCAAGAAATAAATTTTCCATCTTGTGGTGCGGGCGTCTCGCCCGCCTGCGCTGATTCACGGACTGATTCACGGGCGAGAACGCCTGCGCTGATTCACGGACTGATTCACGGGCGAGAACGCCTGCGCTGATTCACGGGCTGATTCACGAACGAGGACGCCTGCGCTGATTCACGGACTGATTCACGGACGAGGACGCCTGCGCTGATTCACGGACTGATTCACGAACGAGGACGCCTGCGCTGATTCACGGACTGATTCACGAACGAGGACGCCTGCGCT
>JAWQFQ010000149.1:0-3522 GCA_035967975.1 Scytonema sp. PMC 1070.18 | reverse complement strand
GATTCACGGGCTGATTCACGGGCGGGGACGCCCGTACCACAAGAAATTGTTGAAGACTTTTTTATTTGGAACTCCTTTAATGCAATAACAGAAAACTTTAAGAATATGCTATGTCTACACAAATTGATTTACTTATGCAAACAATTGATGAAATTATTCAACAGTTAGAAGTGTTAGAAACTGTTTTTAATGAGCTTTTGCAACAACAGGATGAAAAAACTGAATAAAATTATGGAAGGTTTACCCATAGAACAAATTGAGTTTTTAAAGCCGGAGAATTTACCTAAAGAGTTACAAGCAGTCATTCGATATAAGAATTTAGCAACTGGACAGACTCTATTCGATCTAGGTGAGCCAGCCTTGGCTATTTACGCCGTAGAATCGGGAAGAATCAGATTAGAACGTTATACTCCTAATGGTAAGTGTGTGCCATTTAAGATTGTGCGAAAAGGTGAATGTTTTGCTACTATGGCATTATTTAAGAATGTCTACGAGTGTCATAGCATTGCTGAGGTACCTTCAAGAGTTATTGTTTATCCAAAGCAAGCTTTACTCGATCGCCTTCCGAATCTGCCAAATTTGTCTCAAGAACTGATGCAACAACTCGTAGGGGACATACAAATATTGAAAATCCGATTAGAGTTAAGGGAGATTCGTATAGCACGCGATCGCATTTTACACTATCTACAATCCATCACTAAATTCAGTGGAAATACGGTTAAATTTGAGCGTCCATTAAAAATGGTCGCCTTAGATTTAGGTTTAACACCGGAAGTCTTTTACCGCTCTCTGGCACAATTAGAGAAAAAAGGTATAATAAGCCGTCTCAATCGAGAAGTTACAATTAATACATAAATAGTCATGTAAATTTCTGTAAAGTTATACTAAGCAAAGAACCACCTTGAAATACTGGAAATAAAGGATGTTGTAGGTCAATTCACATCGGGTGATACCCCGCACGCTGAAAACATTAGTTTTACGTTGTTCGTCCGCCCGGTAATAAATTTCCCTGGACCGAACACTGCGCGAACGGGTTTATAGCTAAAGTCCATTTTAATGGACTGAAATTAACACTTTTCCCCTTAACCAACAAGTATTGACCGTAGATTTACGATCTCTACAAAATCACAGCACGAAGAATCAATACCGCTATCATGTGTAGATTATTAGCCTATCTGGGTTTACCTATTTGCTTAGAGCCCTTACTTTATCAACCAGAGCACTCGCTCATAGTTCAAAGCTATCAACCCCGCGAAATGCTATCTGGTGTGGTAAACGCGGATGGTTTTGGGGTAGGGTGGTACCATCCTCACAAAGATACTGAACCATTTGTTTACAAAAATACACTGCCTATTTGGAACGACACTAATCTACCAAACATCAGCCGTTATGTGGAAACGGGATGTACGATAGCGTATATCCGCAGCGCTATACCGGGTCAAGTAGTGGATTTTAGCAATTCTCAACCTTTTCAGTATGAGCGTCTGCTGTTTATCCATAACGGTGGAATTGGCAAATTTCAACAGACTCTTTATCGACCAATACGCAATCAACTAGATGATAGAGTTTACCATTGGATTCGTGGAACTACAGATTCAGAACATATTTTTGCTTTAGTGCTTAATCAATGGCTAACCAATCCAGGAAAAACCATAGAGCAGGCTTTGCATAAAACGTTAGTGGAACTCGCAGAACTAGCACAGAAATATCAAACCTATGTATCTGCAAATGTAGTCATTAGTGACGGAACTCGCCTCATAGCTTCTCGTTTTAGCACAAAATCACCTGCGCCTTCTCTTTACTGGTTGCGTGATGACCCAACTTTCCCCAAGTCGGTGATTATAGCATCCGAACCGCTATTTCCCGGTAACTGGATTTCTTTCTCTGAAAATAGCATCTTCAGTGTGGGAAAAGATTGTGATATCAAAATGGAGCCAATCTAGTACAACAAGGCAAACGTAAACAGTCAAAGGTAAAAAGTTTGAGTATTTACTGTATCGGCTTTTTACCTCCTTCAAATGGTAGGTTTATTTCCACCATCTTGTACTAGTTTGAAAGAAAAAATTTATCTAACACAGAATGGGTCAAATGACCAATATCTAACCCGACTTTTGATTTCATACTTTAGAACTAAGCATCGGGGGATCGCTTTCTGCTTCAATCTTTTCAGAAGCTCCATGTTCAAATCAACAAGAGTAGAGCATCAAACAGCCAATTTAATGGAGGTGTAATGTCAGTATCTCAGACTGGTAACAGCAAGGTGACTTCTCAAAGCACAATTGAAACACGTTTGCAAGTACGACGCTTGCAACCACCAACCCTGGTTGTTGCTTCTGGTGCTGGAAATGATGTGGTTAAGGGATTAACTCAAACGCCCAAGACCTTACCCCCTCGTTATTTTTACGATGACCGTGGTTCGGAGCTATTTGAGCAAATTTGTGAGTTACCGGAATATTATGTGACGCGAACAGAGACTTCTATCTTAAAACGGTGTGCTGGTGAAATAGCCAAGATAACCGGTTCAGGTTGTGAAGTCATTGAACTTGGGAGTGGGAGTTCAACTAAAACCCGCATTCTGCTTGATGCTTACAAAAGTATTGGTGGACCTCTTTGTTACATCCCTATTGATGTCAGTGCGGGTATCTTGGAAAGCAGCGCCAGACAACTACTGGCTGAATACCCTAAATTACAGGTTCAAGCGTTGGCTGGAACCTATGAATTGGCGTTAGCGCAACTTGAACCAACTCAATTATCCACCAGGATGATTTGTTTTATTGGTAGCACTTTGGGTAATTTGAACCCGCAGGAGTGTGATGTCTTCCTCTCTCAAATCACAAATGCTCTTCAAATCGGTGAGTATTTTTTATTGGGGGTAGACTTACAAAAGTCCAAACACCTTTTAGAAGCTGCTTATAACGATCGCCTTGGAGTAACAGCAGCATTTAACCTTAATATGTTAGAACATCTCAATTGGCAGTTTGATGGCAATTTTGATACAACGCAATTCGAGCATTTTGCTTTCTATAACGAAACCGAAAATCAAATTGAGATGCATTTACGCAGTCTGCGATCGCAAACTATCGAATTACGAGCCCTAAACCTCACTGTTCATTTTGAACGAGGTGAGACAGTCCGTACCGAAATTTCTCGTAAATTCAACATCAACACTATTCAGCAGGATTTGAAATCAAAAGGTTTGATAGCACAAGAAATATGGACTGACCCAAATCAGTGGTTTGGTTTATTTTTGTGTCAATTAGGGGTGTAGGGGTGTAAGGGTGTGGGGTGTAGGGAGGGGAAAGGGTAAATTGGTTTTCCCTTTAACCTTTCCCCTTTTACTGACAACTTGCACCATTCTCAACAAGACCTGAAAAATCGGGTTTCTGAACGGTATATTCAGCTTTCCAAGCGATATGATTGGCAAGAAACCCGGTTTTTTACCTGCAGGGCAAGATATAAGTTTACCCATTTTCATAAAAACAAAGAAAATTCTTCTTCCCCTACACCCCTACACCCCTACAC
>JAWQFQ010000148.1:0-22742 GCA_035967975.1 Scytonema sp. PMC 1070.18 | reverse complement strand
CACTCTTACCTTTCCATTGTTCCATATTCCAGATTATTGTGTGGCTTTCAAGATATACTTTTAAGCAGTCAGCACCTCAGCAGCTATCAGCTAAGAGTCAAAAACTTAATAATTCATATATTCTAGCTGAATCAAAAGCTCAGTACAATTAGCCAATTTTATAAACTGTTTCTACAATGTGCAGCCAACCTCAGATAAAATTTGAGTAGAAAGTGCTATGGCAGCAAGCAGTCAACACCCCTGCCTAAAGGCGATGGGTTTCCACACAAACCAAGAAGTTTTATGAAAACCTGTGACCTCCCAGCAACTCTTGAATGGCTCTCTGTTGAGTCGGTGCGATATATTGCTGAATGTCTAGATGCCTGCGAGAGTACAGAAACGTTAGCAGATTTACGCGCTATTTTTCCTAAGGAGGCATTGCGGCAAGGTAGCCGATTTGTAAAATTAGAGCAAAGGGAAAGGCTTAAGAGCTGGTTGGATTATTTGAACCAGCAAGTAGCTTGATATATATAAAAAACCCCCGGTTCAAACCGGGGACAGTGTCTTTCGACACTCTTGCACTCTTATAAGGATACCCATTTTTCAATTTTTCTGAGTGCCAAAATGCCAATATTTTCAGTGTTAGAGGTCTAAAGTGGTAATCGTCGTCCGTGGAATGCTTTTCAGAAACACAGGGTGTAGGGTGTAGGAGAAGAGGCATTTCATTCACAGCGGGTAGCGCGTCGCCCATCGTACGCTTTTAATACATCAAATCTATCAAATTGCTTTTTTAGTATTTATGTACTATAATGGATGCAATCCTTTACAATACTGGGTAAAATTTGCTCTGAATTAAAATTTGGGCTTAAAGCTTTAACCCGTTTTAACGAGTTAAAAATTATACACATTTTTACACAGAATCCTCACTGTGTAAACATAACTGTCAATACATAACATACATATATCTGCAGTTTTCAGCTAAGTTAAACACTGATTAAATAAAACTTTTAATGCTTGTATTTTTGCGTGTTTTTTCTCAAATTTTAAAAGCTTGAAAAAGGGTTATTTTTAAGGATGACATTCAAATAACTGTGAATTAAGTTAATCAATAACACATCGTGGGAAGTAAAAAATATGACTAATGAAGAATCAAAAAAGAATAATGTAATATTTCCAAGTTCTAACATTGGACTTGTAATTAATAATAGAAAAAAATTCCCACTTTATGACTTTGTAGGACAAGAAAAAGCTTATTACTTAGTAGATACATTAAATATCAACAGACAAGATAAAGTTCTTATTGGTAAATCAGTTGGGCATAGCATAATTATTATAGATCGGTCTGGGTCTATGTATGATGATATTCATGCCTTAAAAGACACACTAATTAAACTTTTAACTCTAGATGAATACATCAATTATCAACTAGTCATTAGCTTGATTTCTTATTCTTCTAAAGGAGACGTAACTTGTCATTTCAAAAGAGTTCCCATTCAAGAAGTAATGAAACAGAATTCTCCCTACATAGAATTAATTAGAAAAATTTCTACTAGCTGCTTCACCTGTATATCTCAAGCTATGCAGATGGCAAAATCAATGATAAAAGAGGGAGAACTCACCGCCATAACGTTGCACAGTGATGGTTATGCTAATGATACTAGCCCCAGCACTGAAGAAAAAGCCTTAGAGGCAATATGTCAAGCACTCAAAAGTATGGATGTTTTTGTAAATACTATTGCTTATTCCAACGCTTCTGACTTTAAACTGCTTTCTAAAATTGCCAATACCGTCTCAGGCACTTGTATTAAAGCTGTTGATGTAAAACAGATTTATGATGCTATTTACAGTACTACAAAACTCTTGGGTGGTTCAGTAACGCCAGCTATAGAAGAACTCTTAGCAGCAGATTACAGTTATCAGATTTTCTTCTCTAGAAGTGCTAAGAAAATTCATGGGACATCAGGAAAATTAAAAATTTGTGGATTGAAAGCTGAAGATGAAGCCCTCATCTATAAATATAAGCAAATTACAAAGGAAGCTTATGACCAATTAGATGTACCCGTTGTTCAAAATCATGAGTCAGTGTATGCTTTTGCAAAAGCAAATTTGGTAGAGGGGAATTTGAATACTGCTAAGTATGCGATCGCCAGCACGTTTAACGCCACTTTAACCGAACGACACGCCAAAGCCCTAACCAACGAACAAGTTGGATATCTTGCACAAGACATAGACATTGCACTTTTCTACCCTAACGTCTTACAAGAGCATGAAATTCTGGATAGAGTGAAAGTTAACGAGAAACCTTCCGTATTAGAACTCATCCAAATTTTGGAAGAACATCGCAGCAGTATTATACTTAACCTCAAGCACTTGCAAGACAATTATCAAAGAAAAGGAGTTAAACGAGTTCAAGGTTGTAGGGATGAAAATGGTAACCTTGTGAAACCGTGGCTGACAACTGAGTATATAGATAAAGCTGATTATGTAGTTATGGGTTCCTTTGAAATTAACCATAACACCGCAACTATTAATTTGCTTGTTACTCGCAAAGTCAGACTTGTGAAAGCTGAAGATAAAACTCCCATCATTGAGGTTGCAGGATTGTTGGTGAATGATTTAGCAACCTTCAATAATTTCACCATAGTTAACGATGGTGAAATCAATGTCAAATCATTGAAGGTCAAAATCAGCAACAAAAAAGCTTTTGACGCACTCAAGGAAAAAGGCTTGCTAGAACAAGAAGGTTCACCAGTTACAGCATTTGATTTCCGTACAGAGTATACTATCCAGTTAGAAAATTTACCTCTTGTCCCCTTTGATAGTCAGTATATCAGTATTGATGGATTGTTCTATGAGTTAGGTAAAATGAAGGTACTTTCTAGTATCATAGCTGCCCACTTAAAGGAAGAATCAGATACCTTTTTACCAGAACAGTTGGAAGAGTTGAAAAAACATTATATTTCCAAAAACCTTTACATTAACTTTCCAACTACCAATGAATACATTGACATCAATCAAGCCCTAGCTGACGGTACTGTTGATTCAAGAGTTAGTTATAAAATTGATATTGGTAGCAAAGATATCCTCAACCTCAGCAAGCTTCTTTCAGCCAACAAATTCCTTGAGAGGATGTATCAGGTTTATGACAAAGAGACAGGAGAGATTTTCCAAAAGCCTACTTTTGATCTAGCTTTCAACGAAAATATTGCCTTTACACACAAGCAAATGACATCACGCACAAAAATGACAACAGTGGATGATTTTATGAAATCAATTGTTGATGATTTTTTAGGACTAGAGAAAAACGGAACAGTGGTGTCTATTCTCTTAAAAGTTGATGCTGATAGTTTGGTAAGAGTATTGGAAGACAAGTGGAATAATAAACCTGTTAAGAAAGAGGAAATGGTTACTGCAATGACTGGGGCTCATGCTAAATTAGCAGCTTATGTAGAGCAGATTTATCGGGATAAAATTAGTCCTTTAGTGTTTTACATCGGTTCTACAGGGCTCTTACCAGACCAGATGCGCTCTTCCGCTTACTCTGCGGATACACTAGCAGCAAAATACCCGAATTTACAGTTATCCAAATATGAACAGGAAGGAACGTTTTTTGAGGTGGGGGAGAGTATTATTAGTGTATATGCTAAGGTCGAGTACTATACCAAAAAAGTCGCTATGGGTGTAGAAGAGTAAGGGCGAACCGTTGGAAAGCCCCCACAACTGTTAAAAGACTTCCAAATAAAAAAGTATCCAAAAATCTCTTGTGGTACTAAAGTCTCTTCGTCAGCCATCAGGAACAGACGAGGACGCGAATGGCACTAAGATATCGTAAAAGTTACGCGACGCGGCGACTTGGAGACGCGGTGACGCGGGGAAAATTTTATCTCCGCGTCCGGTGTTTCTCCCCCTGCTTGTCCTAACTCTCACAAAAATAGGCAAACTAGAAATTGTCAAACCAAAATACATTTAGAATTGCTAATTATCGCTGATTTAGTACACTTATTTAGTCAGATATAGTAAGATGGAGTATTTGTAGCCTAGTACTCATTGTAATTGGAACACATATTTGCAGTCATGGCAGTGCATGAAAATCGAGAAGCGTTTATTCCTTTCCGTCGCAGTGATATTATCCAACTGTGTGTGGAAGATGGTCAACTAGATGCTGCTGATGCTGAGAAGTTTAAGAATTTTTGCCAAATACTATCAGCATATTACCATTTCCGCTTTCACAAAACGTTAGAAATTGTCAAAGACAACTATGTCCCCTTTAATCCCAATACCGATATTCAACCGCTTAAGCAACCAACTACTGAGCAATGCGAGGAAATGGAGACAAAAGTGGTTGATGCATTTAAGTACATTTTAGAAAGAGCTAATTACATTCCTTTACCTGATGCAGTGATACAACAGTCATTGGCAACGAAATCCTTGATTGATTTAAAAACAGAGATCGATTTTGAAGATTTTGATAAATCTCTCTTCTATTATCGGGGTGATACTAATAAAACAATCCCCATCAAAGAATTAAATTTTCGTCAAAAAGAAAAGACGATTAAGATTTTTGAACAAATCGTTTTGCTAATTAAGTTTAAAGAAGAGAATTACTTCCTGAATAAAAAACCGAAAAACGGAAACTTAAGATTTGTTCCTGGGAAGATGTACATCTACTTCTACAAAAACATTCCCCAATCAGATATAGACTTACTTTTTCCAAATGTGACAACCAGCATGACCTGGAAGGATCGCCTTTTATTTGGAGTTCCTGCCGTTGGTACAGCAATTCCTCTGCTTTTAAAAGCAGTACCCAATGTCTTATTGCTCATTGCAGCAATTTTGCTTGTCATGAATGCATCATCTCTAGTTGAAGCACTACATATAGAGCAAAGTAAACTCCAAAATGTGATGCCCATTTTAGTCGCAACCCTATCCTTAACTATAGGATTGGGTGGGTTTGCTGTCAAGCAATATACCAATTACAAAAATAAAAAAATTAAATTCCAAAAAGAGGTCACTGAAACACTTTTCTTCAAAAATTTAGCTAATAACGACAGTGTCTTTCAACTGCTGACCGATATTGCAGAAGAAGAAGAGTGCAAGGAAATAATCCTTGCTTATTACCATCTCTTGACGAGTCCGGCTCCGTTAACTCCAGAACAGTTAGACTCTCGCATCGAAACATGGATGGAGAAGAAGTTGGGTGCTAAGATTAATTTTGATCTACACGGTCCTTTGAACAATCTCGCAGAAATTCATGCCTCAGTGATGAGTCTTTGCGAAGGAGAAGAAGATAAATATGACATTTCTCTACTCAGCTATGATGAGCAGGGATTTTGCCGTGTTCTCCCTTTAGAAAAAGCAATGACAGTTATCGATCGCGTTTGGGATAATGTCTTTCGGTACAATGATGTCATTGTTTGACGCTGCATTTAACGTTCAGTACCAGTAAGAAACTTCCAAATAAAAAAATGTCTCAACATTTCTTGTAGCTCTGAGCACTAACGGGCAAGACGCCCGTACCACAAGAGATACAATCCGACTTTTTTATTTGGAAATTCCTTACTTTTAACTTTTTACTTTTGCCTTATTGTACTAGCCATTTGTCTAGGGTCAAATCTACCCATTTATCTGATGTCATCGTTATAGAGAAAACGAGATTATTAATTTGACAGTTATCATTTAACAGCTTTCGCTGGGTATAGATCCCTAAATATATGTTTGCAGGATCATTTACCGATTGAAAGCTGAGTGCTAACCGTTACTTGAAATTAATAGTCTTGGAGTAACCAAATGTCATCATTCGATATGTCTAACCCTCTGCAGGCTCTTTCCCATAATTTAGCGGAAACTGTAGAACAGGTTGGAAGTTCTGTTGTGGCTGTGAATGCTGATAGACGAATTTCTTCTAGTGGAATTCACTGGCGTAAAGGTATTATTGTTACATCTGATGAATCACTCCAACGTTATGATGAGATCGCCCTGACTTTATCACAAGGAGGTAATGTCACAGGTACAATCATAGGACGCGATCCCAGTACCGATGTAGCAGTATTTCAATTACAACAAGCAGAAATCCCCGTAGCAAAAATTGGAGACGCTACAACTCTCAAGGTTGGTCATTTAGTCCTAGGCTTAGCAAGAAGTAGCGAAGGAGACATTCGTGCAGCTATGGGGACTGTGAGTGTTGTGGGTAGTGCTTGGCGTAGTGTGAGTGGTGGTAATATTGACCAATTCATCCGTCCAGATATCATGCTATATCCTGGTTTTGCAGGTGGTCCCTTAGTGGATGCTACAGGTTGTGTGGTAGGTATGAATACATCGGGACGACGCGGTACTGCACTAACTATCCCTGCTTCTACAGTCAATCGGGTGGTTGACCAATTATTGACAAAAGGACGGATTACACGCGGTTACTTGGGTTTAGGAATGCAACCCGTTCGCTTACCAAAGAATTTGAAAACAGCGCTTAATCTCTCTTCAACAGGTGGGGTCATTGTAGTCAATGTCGAGCCAAATGGTCCTGGTGACAATGCTGGCGTTCTTATTGGAGATGTATTAGTAACATTTGATAGCTCTATCGTGAATGATACGGGTGATATTTTGGCACTTTTAAATAGTAGCGATCGCGTTGGTAAAACCGTCAAACTACAGGTTATCCGTGGTGGCTCTCTCATTGAGTTAGCCACCACAATTGGTGAAAAGCCCATAAAACAAGAGTAACCTCTACATCCCACACCCCTATGCTCAACACAACATTTACCAACATAACCACTGAACTAGCGGTAGTTGCAAAACACCTGCGTCGAAGTACTGTAAAAGTACGTAATGGTTCTTCCGGAGGTGGTTCTGGTGTGATTTGGCGACGTGACGGTTTAATTATCACTAACGCTCACGTTGCTACCCACCGTAGAGTCACTGTAGAACTTTGGGATGGTCAATTATTCACGGCTGTACGCGTTAGTATAGACCCAACAAAAGATTTAGCTGCTTTGAAGATTGCTGCATCTAACCTACCTGCTGCAACCATAGGTAATTCGGACGCGGTGCGTGTAGGTGAGTTAGTCTTAGCTGTTGGAAATCCTTTTGGTGACAATGGTGCTGTCACCAGTGGGATTATTTACACAAATCATCTGCGTATGGTTACGGCTGATATTCGGTTATTTCCCGGTAACTCTGGCGGTCCGCTTGCTGACTGTATGGGAAGGGTTATAGGTATCAATACCATGATTGTACATGGTTTGGCTGTGGCAATCCCAAGTCTTGCTGTAGAGAGTTTTTTACAGGGTCATTACCACGTGACGGAGGCTTTATGATCCAGGTGTTAGTAGTTGCTGATTCTCCCGTAGTACGGGCTGGCTTATCAGCCGTGCTAGCAACCAACGCTAAACTAACATTGATGAGTAGTGTTTCAGACTTGGATGCACTAGCAAGGGAAATTGAGCAATTACAACCTGACGTTATCCTCTTGGATTTGAGCAGTCACTTTCAAGAATCCATTTGGGAACGATTGCTGTCTTTACGACAGCAGCAATATATATCTGCAATTCTCATTCTTACTAATGAATTTGACAGCATGGATTTTGAAGCAGCACTGCGTGTAGGTGTGAAGGGAATATTACCTCAAACAAGTACGGAGTCAGAAATTCTTGCTGCTGTTGAGGCGATCGCTCTTGGGCTAATAGTGCTCCATCCTGATGCTATTGAATCTTTGCTTCCCCAAGACTCTGGACCTCAAGAAAAAATGACAAACAATCCCGTACAGCTCTTAACACCACGGGAAGTAGAGGTTTTGGAATTGTTGGGTTCTGGATTGGGGAATCGAGCGATCGCCAAACAATTGCAGATTTCCGAACACACAGTTAAATTTCACACATCATCAATTTTTCAAAAACTGGGTGTTTCTAAACGTACAGAGGCTGTCACTGCTGGGATCAGGTTGGGATTAATTATGCTGTAGACCAAGAAACAGGTGTTTTTGGTCACAAAGTCACCATCTTAGATTTTAATCCACAAGAGCTAGCACGCTTTCGAGCCATTGGCAAAATTGTAGAATTTGAAGACATCCCTAGTGTCGTAGAAACCGCGTTGGCGAGATAAATTTGTACCTCAGCAAGCTAGGTAACGCTATAATATGTAAACAAGAATGAAGCCATTTTATCCTGTTTTTCATCCCTAGGTTAGAGGTTTTTTGAAACATATTTTTGTTAGTACTATACAGTGGTTAGGTTTGGTAATAAGTCAAGTACAAAGAACCACGTTAACTTAAACTTAATTTGACGTGGTTTTGGTTAAGGGTCATCTACCTTTACCAAATTTATTGGAAGTAAAATATAACAAAACTGGTCATTTTAACTACATCCCCCGGTCTAAGTACCGGGGGATTTCGCATTGAATCGTCATAACTGATTATGATAGTAGTCACTGCTTCAGTTTTGTACTAACAGCTATTGCTGCCCAAATAATTTTATAACTTACGATGGATCTTAATCACCTACTGATCTGGATAGTGTACTTGTCATGCGTTTCAACCATCATTCAAGCAGCCCGTATCTCTGTTGTGAATAATCGGGGCTGGATTGTAGTATCTGGATTTATCCTAGTTGTTACAGCACTCACATCCTATCTCATCCCGTCTGTAGGTGGTTTGATTGGTGGATGCTTTTGGGTAATGTTTATTATTATACCTAAGATTGGCAACAGAAAAGTTGATGCATTAGTTGCTCAACAACGTTTTCATCAAGCTAGCAGATTGGCTAGAGTGCTTTCCTGGCTACATCCCGCAGATGGCTGGCGAGAACAACCAGAATTATTACGGGCTTTGGAATTAGGTCAGTGTGGGGAGATAGCTGAGGCGATCGCAATTTTCGACCGTCACAAAACTCCTAAAACTCCAACAGGTCGGTCTGCGATTGCGACATTATATCAAATGGATGCTCGTTGGGAAGAACTTCTTGAATGGATACAAGAGAATTTATCGGAAGATGACTTGCAAAAAGACATTGAAATGCTGAACTGTTACCTCAGAGCACTTGGGGAAACAGGTGATGTCAATGGAATGCTTCTAGAATGGGAGCGCTACGAGCAAAGCCTTGAGAAAATACCTAATCCGAAAACACGGAATTTAGCACGGATGTTTGTGTTAGCCTTCTGCGGTCAGACACAACAGGTCGCACAGTTTTTTAACGGTTCGCTTTCAAACTACTCAAATAGCATCAAATTATTCTGGCTAGCAACAGCTGACCAAGCATCTGGAAAGGACGTCATTGCTCACGAGCAACTTTTGAGTATAAGTGATGACAGTGATATTTGCATTCAAAATGCAGTTGCAAGACGCTTATCTGAACCTGTGGTTGTTGCTGAACCAGAGTTTACGGATTTATCAAGAAAAATTTTATATAAAATCAATCTTGAGTTAGAGGAAGAGGGTAAGTACATTAGTAAATATAATTTGAAGCGGCGCAAAGCTTTTGCTACCTACTTTCTTATTAGTTCAAATCTAGTTGTCTTTGGTATTGAGGAGAGACTAGGAGGAAGCACTAACCTTGATATCTTATACCGTTTGGGTGCATTGGTTCCAGAAAAAGTGATTGCTGGTAGTTGGTGGCGCGTGCTAGCCTCTGCTTTTCTTCACTACGGTTTTTTACACCTAATACTGAATATGCTGGGGCTGTACTTATTTGGTCGCTTAGTGGAATTTGCGTTGGGAGTATCGAGATTTTTACTACTGTATTTTATTTGTGCGATCGGTTCAATGTTGGCTGTAGCTTATATGTCAATTCTAGGTTACTCACCAACAAATTTTGCCGTTGGTGCTTCTGGATGCGTCATGGGTCTTGTAGGGGCTTTCGCCGCTATTTTATTAATTGATTGGTATAGGAAAAGAACCCGTCTCGCCGCTAGAAGTTTACGCGGAATTATTATTATCATTATTCTGCAAGTTATCTTTGACCTTACCACCCCACACATTAGCTTTGTTGGTCATTCCTCTGGGTTGATTGTTGGATTTGTCATGGGGCTGATTTTTAAACACAATTGGTTAGGGAGAGAGTAGGCAATACTTTTCAGTTAAAGCCATTCAAAAGCCGAATACTATCCGGAACGGCTATCTCGCGATCAGTAAGCTACGCTCAACCATGTCCATCCGGGTGGAGTTGTTGCAACACCGGGCTAATCGAGTCGGTCAGCAAAAGACTCTGGGGATGTTCCTGGAAGTTTTTCACAAATGTGCCATCCGACTCTGGTAGCTGTGTATGGTCAGGCAAAGTTTTGGGTAACTCTGGTAAAAAGGTTGAAAATTCAGTTGTGGTCATGGAATTCCCCCTCTGAATTGATATCACCATTTTACTCGTCCCACAATACGGTTCGGTTAAGGTTTATTCGCGTGACCAGAAACCCGGTAACTCCTGCGAAACCGGGTTTCTATTGCGGCTTCACCGAGTAGTATTGGTTCATGACTGACTACTTTGACTGTGTTCGTCAGCTAAGGATGTTGGGAGTGAATAGGGATTGAGATTCACGGAATCGGATTTTACTCCGACAATCCGAAGCGCCCATTGAGCTTTTACTAAATCCTTGAGTTCTTGATTTTGTATGGATTCTATCAAAGCAAGTGCTTGTGTTTGTCGATCATCCATACGCAGGCGATCGTAAAGTTCTGTAGCCCGCTTCCTTGTTTCTTCAGCTTGCTTAAAAAATAGTGCTGCTACAGCCTCTATAGCTATACCAGGAAGAGTATTGAGTAACGTGATATAAACTTGTCTTCCCCTAAATGAACCAAAAGCTGTATATAAAATCACGATAAACCCCATAGATGCGGCTGCGAGACTAAACCAAAATTGTGTTGCGGCTTGGGATAATGCTTGAGTATGATAGTTCTCGACAAGCTCCGCAGCCATTGACTTGAGAGCATCTTCATTTTCATCTGTTGGAATTTCTCCTCTGGTTGCGGAGAATTCTAAAGACAATGGTGATTTTTTGACAACATTAGCAATTTCTTTGGCATTCTTCAGTTGCGCCTGCATTTGCTCTTGATTTTTCCCAGCTATCAGTGCTGTTGCTAAACCAAGTGCAATCAAACCAATGGCTGCAATCCCGCCAATTAAAATAGGTCTAGCAACATCCAATACACTGACACTTGATTGGTCATTGCTAGAGTTGTTTGGTGACAGCGTTTGGGAGAAGCTCGGTACAGCTACAAATACGTTAATTGCTATTGCTGTAGCTATAAATCCAGTCCCAGCAATAGCTTTTTTACCAGTTGACATGGGTTAAGTTATGTGTTTATACACAGTTATACTACGTACCTAAGTAAGCTTCCAACACTTTTGAATTGCTTTGCACTTCCTCTGGAGTCCCGTCAGCAAGGTTTCGCCCTTCAGCAAGCACCCAGACGCGATCGCACAACGACATAATCACATCCATATTATGCTCAATAATCAGAAATGTCATGCCCTGCTGATTCCAAGCCCAGATGCGATCGCATATCTCATCAATCAGTCTGGGATTGACACCTGCTGCTGGTTCATCCAACAGAATTAACTTGGGGTTAGTCATCAGCGCCCGTCCCATTTCTAGAAGCTTGCGTTGACCACCAGACAAACCCCCAGCATAATCGTATGCTTTGTGCGCCAATCCTACTGACTCTAGCATAAACATTGCTTTTTCTCGCAGTTCCTTTTGTTCCTGTGCGATTTTGTGCTTTTGAAACTGTACTTGCCAAAAATTCTCACCAAGTTGTTTTTGCGCCCCCAGCATCATATTTTCCACTACAGTCAATCGAGACAGAGTGCGGGCGACCTGAAAGGTACGTACCATTCCTTGTAAGGCGATTTGATGTGGCTGTAAATGATCGATGGGTTCGCCGTCAAAAATCACTCTTCCTTTATCTGGGCGGATAAAGTTTGAGAGTAAATTAAATAAGGTAGTTTTGCCTGCACCATTGGGACCGATTAAACCGGTAATGCTACCGCTGGGTACCTGAATACAAGCATTATCGACCGCCTTGATACCACCAAAGCTTTTGTAAAGCCCATTTGCTGATAGTAGCGGAAACCGTGCTGATTCTTTATTTCCCAAGGGTCAACTCCTCCTTTTTACCTAAGATACCTTGAGGACGCCAAATCATGAGCACCATTAAAATGAGACCGATAATCATGATGCGGAGTGCGCTCAAACGATCTGAATCGAGGGCAATGATTTGATTTAAGTTGCGCGTACCTTCATAGTAAATAAAGTAAAGGACTGCGCCCAAAATTGTACCGAGATTATTACCTGAACCACCTAAAATGACTATAATCCAAGCGGTAAATGTTTCGATCGGCTCAAAATTATTTGGGTAAATAGCAGAAAGTTGCCATGCTATGAATGCACCCGCCACACCTGCGATCGCACCTCCTAGCATTAGGGATTGTAATTTATACCAAAAAACATTTTTTCCTAAAGCCCTGGGGATTTCTTCATCTTCACGGATGGCTTTAAGAACGCGCCCCCAAGGAGAACGGACTAAAATTTCCAACCGCCAGAAGACAAAAGCCAAAACTAGCAGTGACAGCAGCATCAAACCCGCATTGCGGTCATAATTATAGAGGGAAACAACGCCAGAGATATAGATTGCTACTGTTAACAGTGCTAAGAAAATTCCAATGACCAGCCGCAGTATAAATTCTCTCTTACTAGGAACTCGCTTTTGAAAATCCGCTACAGATGATACTTTAGAAGCTTGAAACCATCGCCATAATTGCCATAAACTGATACCAGCAAGCAGTGTTAGTAAAGCAATCATTACCAGTTTGACAAATAAATTGGGTTGGAGAGTTGCAAGGGGTATAGGATAACTTTGCACGCCAAAAGCTCCCGACCTCCACTCATTACCAACAGGTAACTCTTGGTTATTCACAACAAGACGAATCAACTCGCCCACGCCAATGGTCACAATTCCCAGGTAATCTTCCCGCAAGCGCAGAGTCGCAAAACCAATGAGCAATCCTAAACCAGCAGCTACAATGGCTCCAATGATAGCTGATAGGACTAGGGGAACGCCTTTTAAGCTTAATAAAACAGTGGTATACGCTCCTAAGGTCATGAAAGCAACATGACCAAAGTTAATCAACCCCGTGAAACCCCACTGCAAGTTCAATCCTAAACTGAACAAAGCAAAAATTGATGTAGAAACCGTTAGAAAAACTAGATATTCAAACATAAAACGTTAGTGGTTGGTGGTTAGTGGTTAGTGGTTAGTGGTTAGTTGATCAATATTTAAAAAAGTTACTTTTTATACTGACTCCTATCTACTATCTACTAACCACTATCTACTACCAAGGCTGTTAAGCCTTGCCCAGATTATGGGAACAATATATCTGATTGTGCTTGAGATAAGATATATGAATTTACTGCGAATTAGAATCCATCATTTAATCGAGCAGCTAGCTGATGAGGATTTAGATAGTTTTTGGGATGTTATTCACGCATTACATTGTGATTTTTATGTGCTCAAAGCCATACAGGAAGTCAAGCGATCGCAGCAACCCTGGGACACTTTGACCCATGAAGAGGCGCTGCGACAGTTGATTTTTTCGTAAGCCCCTCAGCTATTAGCTATCAGCCATCAGCTTAGAAACATATGTTCTGGGTGTTGGATGACTATTATATAGCAGTCCTATCATTCGTGAGAGCGAGAAACCCGGTATCTGAGAGATACCGGGTTTCTGAGGCGTTTCTAAGGCTCGTACTATAGCAAGATTGCCCCTTTGAACTAGATAATTTGTCTTGCACAACTACTAATACACTAATAAGAGCAAAAAATATGTTATTCTTGTTAAGTCATAAAAAACTACAGACAAGGCAACCCAAACTCAACACCCCTGCTGTGCTGCCTTTGGGATGGTAAAAACTTGTGAACATGGAAGTGCGCTACGTGAGGTCTTTTTTAAAAGACTTGAAGAGTTTAGAGCCAGCAGCATATCAAAGAGTTTACGATTTTGTGTTTATCGAGTTTGCCCACAAGGGCTCTCTGCATGGCTTACCGGAGATGCGACAAATCGATAGCGATGGGGTTTTTTACCGCTTTACCATAGACAACTACTTAATTGGCTTAGAAGTTCGGGGGGAAATTGTGAAATTCCTGCGAGTCATACCTATGCCAGATGTTTAAGAGGTAAAGTTGAGCCAACACTTAAAACTGTATAAGGGAGACCGGGGGAAGCTGACCCCATAGCTTAAACTTATTTTTGAAAATCACTTTACTTGAGATTTCCCTATGGACGCTACGGGACTTTGGCAACGATACCAGCAATGGTTGTATTTCCATGAAGGATTGGGCTTGTACTTGGATGTAAGCCGGATGCGCTTTGATGATACCTTCGTAGAGAAGTTGCAGCCGAAGTTTGAAAAAGCTTTTGCGGATATGGCGAAACTTGAGAAGGGTGCGATCGCCAACCCGGACGAAAACCGCATGGTTGGACACTACTGGCTGCGAAATCCATCCTTAGCGCCAACGCCAGAAATCCAAAAAGATATTACTGATACTGTCGAACAAATCGCAGTCTTTGCTGCTAAAATCCACACAGGAGCCATTCATTCTCCCAGAGCTAGTCGCTTCACTGACATTATCTCTATTGGTATAGGTGGTTCCGCCCTCGGACCCCAGTTTGTTGCTGAAGCCCTAGCCCCCGACTTTCCCCCTCTAGCCATTCATTTTATCGACAATAGCGACCCCGATGGAATTGAGCGCGTGTTAACTCATGTGAGAAACCGCCTTTCCAGTACCTTGGTATTGGTGATCTCTAAATCAGGGGGAACGCCGGAACCACGCAACGGTATGCTTGAAGTCAAAAAAATCTACGCCGGACAAAATTTGGACTTTGCTCAGCATGCGATCGCAATAACCATGCCTGGGAGTAAGCTAGACGAACTAGCAAAATCCGAAGGATGGCTGGCTAGATTTCCTATGTACGACTGGGTTGGAGGACGCACTTCGGAAATGTCTACCGTGGGGCTAGTACCAGCTGCTTTACAGGGTATTGATATTCAAGCCATGCTTGAGGGTGCAAAAGAGATGGACGACGCCACTCGCGTCCCCGACATGAAAAAGAACCCAGCAGCATTATTGGCATTGTCTTGGTACTATGCTGGTAATGGCAAGGGTGAAAAAGACATGGTTGTCCTACCCTACAAAGACAGTTTACTTTTATTCAGCCGCTATTTGCAACAGTTAGTCATGGAATCCTTAGGTAAAGAGAAGGATTTGAATGGTAACACTGTTCACCAAGGGATAGCAGTTTACGGCAACAAAGGCTCCACAGATCAACACGCCTACGTTCAGCAGTTACGCGAAGGTGTACCGAACTTCTTTGTGACCTTCATTGAAGTTTTAGAAGACCGTAAGACTCCATCTCCAGAGATAGAACCCGGAATTACATCAGGGGATTATCTATCTGGATTTCTCCAAGGAACTCGCCAAGCACTGTTTGAAAATCACCGAGATTCAATTACAGTCACCATTCCTCAAGTCAACGCCCGTACAGTAGGAGCGTTAATTGCTCTCTACGACCGTGCTGTTGGTTTTTACGCTAGCCTGGTAGGTATCAATGCTTACCACCAGCCAGGAGTAGAAGCCGGTAAGAAAGCTGCTGCTGCCATTTTGGAATTGCAAAAACGAGTCATGGAAGTCCTACAAGCAGAAAAAACACCTCTAACCCTAGAGAATGTTGCAGCAAAAGCAGGCGCACCAGAACAAGTTGAAGCAATTTACAAAATTTTGCGTCACCTACACGCAAATCAGCGAGGTGTGGTGTTACAAGGCGATTTTGGAGAGCCCAGCAGTTTGATGGTGTCGCTCGGTTAGCTAATGGTTAATGGTTAATGGTTAATGGCTAATGGCTAATGGCTGATTGCGTGTTTACCATATTTTGGTAACTTTTGTTGCATTGATAACAAAAATTAATTAAAGAGCATCTTAGGATTGAAGGTAAAGATTCAATCAATAAGATGCTTTTTTAGGATGTTGTTATGAATACAGCTAGGGGAATCGAAATCCGCAGAATGGAATCAATGAAAGGAGGAATGGTGGAATTTTTCACCGCTCAAGCCAGTGATGAAACAATGCTGGTACAGATTCCGCCCAATACAATAGATGATTTATTCGTTCATAAATCCCAAACCGACCAACTTCTAGTCGTCAAAGGAAAGTTCGTACTTGTTTCTTTAGTCAATAAGCAATATCAGTACATTCCTTTAAGTGAAGACCATCCCGTGGTTGTGATTATTCCACCAGGAGTTTTGCACGGAGCCATTAATTTATGTTCCGAAACTTGTGTCCTCGTAAACGCAGTACTACGTCACAAACCAACCCAAGAAGGAGATTATATTCCCCGTCCGCGTCCCTATCCCTATGACTTTGAACTCGCAAAAGCAGCATTGGACAATCTAGAGGCGACACAAAGAATCAAAGTCTGCCCGGAAATGAATTTCGGGCTAAAACCTTAAGTCATTAATTCTTCGTTTAGAAACCCGGTTTTTCAGGTCTTGTTGAGAATGGTGCTGTCCGGTCAGGTAACGTTGATATAATGCATATTTAATTTCACCAGATGTCTAATGGTAATTAACTCTTAATTATTAGCAATTAGCCATTAGCCATTAGCCACTAGCCATTCACAAAATTACTATGATTATTCTTGTAATGGGTGTCTCTGGTTCTGGTAAGTCCACTGTAGGGAAACTACTGGCGGACTCTTTGGGCTGGGAATTTGCTGATGCTGACTCTTTTCACTCCCTAGAGAATATCGAGAAAATGCGCCACGGTATTTCTTTAAATGATTTAGATAGAATGCCTTGGTTACTTGCCTTACAACAAGCAATACAACAATGGTTGCAAGAGAATAAAAGTGCAGTTTTGGCGTGTTCGGCGCTAAAAGCGAACTACCGCCAAATTCTTGTATTAGACAAAGAACGGGTCAAACTGGTTTTCCTGAAGGGGTCTTTTGAGTTAATTCAACAACGGCTGCGTATGCGTCTAGGTCATTTTATGTCCGAAGAACTCCTCAAAAGTCAGTTGGATACCCTTGAGGAACCATGTGATGCAGTTATTGTAGATGTTTCTGATTCACCAGAGGTTATTGTGCAAAACATTAGAACAATTTTGGGAATTTAGTTAAAAGGTAATAGGCAATAGGGAAAATTTATTGTGGTACGGGCGTCCTCGCCCGTGAAAGAGCGGAGACCACAAAATGGAGAATTTATTTCTTGGAAGTCTCTAAGTTAACCAGTGTTATCTTAATCTGTCATCAGTGGGGTTTATACGTAAAAATTTAGAGTTCCTCATAATTTATATCTAAGTAATAGTACTAGATTTTTTGAAAGAAACTTTGTATATAGTTCAATTTTAGGAGACAAATTGTACCTAATCTTTATATCTATTTCCCTATAATTTTTATAAAATTGTATTAGTTAAATTAATTCGATACTTGAACAGGAGCATCGACCTTCAACAGATTTGATGCCAATACTGCTCGGTTAGTGATATTCGAGGTCCCAGAAACCTGGTTTTTTGGAGAAACCGGGTTTCTAATTTTCACTGATCCGAGCAGTATTGGATTTGATGCTTATTGGTTTTAGTAGAACTATCTTAACTGTTACAAATGGAGTTAAACAAACAATCCAATGTTACGAATAAACCACAATTTTAACAAATTATCTTTAGCCGCTTTAGCTTTGGTATTTACGGGAATATTAAACATTCCAAAGGTTGGTGGTGAAACTATCAAAAATACAACGCAATTACCTGGATCAGGTATTATTACAGCGGTACCAGAATGGAAAGAATTTTCATCAGATGATGGTAAATTTTCTGTTCTCTTCCCTAATGAAAATGTCTTCGAGATGTCACCACCCAAAGAGTCATTTGTTCCCGGTATTCAATCATTCAAAATTCACACTGCTTCCAATGAAAAAAGTGCTTTTATGGTTGGATATACAGACTTTAGTCTTGATATCAGTCAATTGCCTACAGAGGGATTATTAGATGCTTTTTTGCAAGGACTTTTACAGGAGAAAGGTAAATTATTAAGCCGAACTAATATTCAGTTGGGGCAATATCAAGGTAAAGAAGTTAAATTTCGAGATGAAGAACAGGGAATGACTTACAACACTAGAGTTTTTCTGGTTGAACAAAAGATATATTTTCTGATGGTTGTCAGTAGTCAAACTCCTCAAGTAAGTGATATCCAAAAGTTTTTCAATTCATTCCAGTTGGTAGAGCGATCGCCAAATCAGGAGTTACCGAAATGAACAATTCAACGGACGGCGTACAACAAAAGTTGCAGCTTCTTGATGAACGTGTTGAATCGCGCTTTCAAGCGATTCGTGAAGGTCGCAATTGGTGGCCCTGTCGGCGTGGTTGTGACCATTGCTGTCGCCATCTCGCACAACCACCAGAACTTAGTCCTTTAGAATGGGCGCGTGTTGACGAAGCGA
The DNA here is from genome assembly GCA_035967975.1 of Scytonema sp. PMC 1070.18. Lineage (GTDB taxonomy): Bacteria > Cyanobacteriota > Cyanobacteriia > Cyanobacteriales > Nostocaceae > Scytonema. Next base: position 4,298 of record JAWQFQ010000148.1, on the reverse strand, counting down.
TCGCCGCTCTGGCTGTACCAATACGTGCGGAGGTCGAGAAAAAAATCCATGAACTTCTAATAAAGATTGCTGAGAATACCGTGGGTTCGCAGGTTGTTTGTCCTTATCTAGATGAAAATTCTGGCTCTTGTCTTATTTACGATTCACGTCCCATCGCCTGTCGTACTTATGGTTTCTTTGTAGGGCGCGATCGCCTCTTCATTCAAATCTTTTGCAGTAGTGTGTTACTCAAAACCTATCCAAACTTAATCATTAATGTGCTTTCGCTACACATCAAAAATTTGTAGGGACGAACGGCTGTACACTTCGGGAAGGCTCCGCCAACGCCCCTACCTAGAATATCTGTTGTCCTGAGCTTTTAATGAGCGCTAGAATCTACTAACAATAAGCTTTTTGCTGACTGCTGAGTGCTGAAAGCTGACCACTTAAAGTATAGCTACTTGCTGTCACCAAGTTGGATCGCTAAACAAATGAATCGTTAGCTGTTTGCGTCCTGGTGGGACTGCGCTAATGCAAGCGCGAATAGTATCGCCATCTTCTATATCCACACTGCAAGCATAACACGACCCCATCAAACAGCCAGTAGGAATGAATACACCAGCTCTATCTGCTACATCTAGCAAGGGTTCTCCTACTTCCGCATCAATTGTGATATCATCTGGTAAAAAGCGGACACAAACAGTCATAACAATTAGCCTCAAGGCAAAAACGGTGTTAAGTCTAAATGGCGTTCGACTTCAGTAGCAAGGGAGTCTAATATGTTTTCCCGTTGTTCGCGGTAATTAGCAACACCAGTCGGTATAGATTTCAATCCCCGTTGTTGGCGCAGGCGATTTAACCAAGCGCGTCGCCAAGGACCGTTGTCAAAAATACCGTGGAGATAAGTTCCCCAAACTGATAGACAATCATCCACTAACCCTAAGTTAACATCATCAAATAGTGGTTGGAAGGCTTGGGAATCTGTTCCTTGGGTTTCTATACGCGATCGCCCTTGGTGAATTTCAAACCCTGTCACTGGTAAACCCATTTGCGGATAATTCGAGGTAACTTGACGCTGGCGAGCAATTTTCTGTCCTGTAATCACAGTTTTGAGAGGTAACAAATTTAAACCCTGGTATCTTCCTGCTTGTCCTTCTATCCCCTCTGGATCTGCTATCATTTGCCCCAAGATTTGATAACCGCCACAGATACCCAATACAGTACCCCCAGCTGCTGCATAGTGTTGAATAGCTTCCGCCATACCACTTTTTTGCAAAATCAATAAATCGGGAATTGTGGTCTTAGTCCCTGGGATAATCACAGCATCGGGATGTCCTAATTCTTGCTTAGGATTTAAGTATTTTACCGTAACTGTAGGTTCTGATTCCAGTGGATCGAAGTCAGTAAAGTTAGAGATTCTTGGTAAACGTATAACACTGATAGTAAGTTCGGTGTTGGCTTTATAAGTTTTACGCTCCAATAAATCGAGGGAATCTTCCGGTGGATACAACTGCTCGAAGTGGGGGATAACACCAATAACGGGAATACCAGTACGTTCCTCCAACCATTTTATACCGGGCTCTAAAATTGAGCGCTGTCCCCGAAACTTGTTAATAACGATACCGCGAATCAGTGCTCGTTCGTCTGGTTCAAGTAACTCTAGAGTTCCAATCACGTGAGCAAAAGCACCACCTCTATCAATATCAACGACCAACATAGTTGACGCATTCAAGTGTTTCGCCACACGCATATTGGTCAAGTCCCGATGCTTGATGTTAATTTCTGCTGGACTACCTGCGCCCTCGCAGACCAGCATATCGAACTCTGTGCTCAAATGTTGTAATGATTCTTCAATAGTTCTCCATCCGATTTCAAAAAACTGCTCATAGTATTCAGCCGCACCCACTTTACCCACGGGTTTACCCTTGAGAATAACTTGAGAAGTCATATCTCCTTGAGGCTTGAGTAATATGGGGTTCATTTCTACCCAAGGAATAACTCCCGCCGCCCAAGCTTGTACCGCCTGAGCATAACCAATTTCGCCCCCACTGGCGGTAACGTAGGAATTTAAAGCCATATTTTGACCTTTAAAGGGAGCCACTCGCCAACCACGGCGTGATAAAATGCGACAGATAGCTGAGGTTATTAGTGATTTCCCTGCGTGGGATGTTGTTCCCACTACCATAATTGCTTTCATAACTAAATCTGTTTTTCAACTTGGGTCGTTTAATTCAAAGGTAAAGGGTAATATGGCATCAGCAATCAGCTTTTTCAGCCTGTAGTGTTTTAACTCACTATAGCCGACATACAGCTGAGGCTGTTTGCGCTTGTTACCAAAATTCCATTCTGAATACAGATGGACATACATGAATACTTCATGGATGGAGTTAAAGCTTCCGTATATATTGTTCCCTTTTACTCGCTACAATTAACTATTCTTTACTCATAAGTAGTCGTGCGAAATAAATTATCTAGTTAGGAGAGGCAATAGGGAATAGGCAATAGGCAATAGGGAATAGGCAACAGGGAATAGGCAATAGGCAATAGTACTCTACCACAGCTATTTTAGTCGTCAGGAAAAATAGATAAATGTTTTTGCGTAGGTACTTATCTTGCTCTACAGGTAAGAAATCGGGTTTCCTCATATCTTGCACCTAGGTCAAAAACCGGGTTTCTTGACAATGATGTCGCTAAAAAAGCTTAATTCTTCATTTAGAAACCCAGTTTTTCAAGTCTTATTGAGAATGGGGCTGTCCGGTCAGTTACCCCTACACCCTACACCCCACACCCCACACCCCAATTTCAAGATAGTAATCTTGACCACCGAATGACCGTGTTGTAAAGGCGATCGCCCCACGAGGGAGTATGCCACGGTTCGCTTTGTAACTGTTTCACCAATTGATGTCCTAAAGGAGTGAGGCGAAAACTGTCTGTAATTCCTTGACCATCAACTTCACGGCGCAGTACACCTACTTGGATTAGCCATACCAAAGCATTGTCTGCTGACAATTCCAATAAAGAGGTTTTTGTGAAGCCCTTCTGAACACCGGAATCACCAATTATTTCACATAACGCCACATGACGAGAGCGCATTGTTTCAAATAAAGAAAGATTGAAGGGAGAACATACCAGTGCTCGCTTGGCTCGCTCTACAGTCTTGGGAGGATAGGTAAGGGAATTCTGGTTTTGAGTATCGACAACAGGCATTTTGTACTTTGTTAATATAACTTATTGTACCAATGTATAAATAACTATATCTTATTCTCTATCTAATGAGTACCGAAGAGATGAGAATGAATTTTCGACTTATTTTCTCTGTAGATTATATAGCAATACGGTTCAGTTAAGAGTTGCGTGAAGTTCAGAAACCCGGTTTCTTCGAGAAACCGGGTTTCTTGATGTTGCTTAACTGAACGGTATTGGACTATATAGATATATTACGGTTTCTGCTATGAAGTACTAAACTCATGACCATCATGATGATGACAATTGCGTATTCACCCAGCAGCATTCCGTAGGGTAACCAAGAGAAAAGCCCAATTGTCAAAAATAAGCAAATGAGTAAACAGCCAAAAGATAATAAAGTAATATCATTTGAAAAATCTAGATTTTTTACTATTAATAGAAAAGGAATTAAAAGTTGTATATCGCTATACGAGTATCTAGGTGCTGGAAGCAATAGTTCAGCAATAAGAATCATTAAAGTTCCAGTCATAAAAATCATATCCAATGATACATTTTTATCATTAGACATTTTTTTAGTATAGAGAAAGTAAACTGTTCCCGCATAAACTAACAATATTAGAAAAATACTAAGTAGTAGATAATTAGTTGATAAAGTGAAATTAAGATATTTCTTTAAATTCGATTGTAACGAGGAATCATATTGAAGAATTCCATACATACCCGTTAAATTTCTTATACCTTCTATTGTCTTTGGTAAAACTATATTTTCTGTATTTGTAGAAAGACTAATCTTACCTATATTCAGCTTTCCTATAGTTTGCATTGCCGAAAAATAACTCATCCATGCTTGTTTTCCAGCCATCCATACAGAAGCAGATAAGCACAGACAAAAACTAAATATTGTAGCTCCTAAAATCTTAAATTCTTTAAAAATAATCATTGGTATAGTCATAAGTATAATTGGAAATCTTAGGCTAGCCGTTAAACCAATTAAACAACCAGCCAAAAACTTTTTAACACTATTTTCTTTTTGCAAAAGCCCATAAGATAAAGAAAGAGAAAGGATATAAAATATATAAATTTGACCTACATCTGTATGTATTCTCCAAAAATTACTAGATACAAATAGCAAT
>JAWQFQ010000147.1:0-22785 GCA_035967975.1 Scytonema sp. PMC 1070.18 | reverse complement strand
GGAGGGAGGGAGTGAGGGAGGGTGATACTCATAGCCATTAGCCATTAGCCATTAGCGATTAACAATTAACAATTAACAATTAACAATTAACAATTTACTGTCTGTATCAGGTAGGGGCGTACAATAATAGGGGCGTACAATAAACAACAAGTTCAATACTCACAGGAGTTTTGAGATGAATATGAAAGAGAAAGCCGTTGATGCGGACCAAGAAGCAAACCAAAGACTAGCGGATAAGGTAGAAATAGCTATTTGCCTTGACTCCGAGTTAGTAGAACAGATTCAGCATCTTACCAATGATCCCAGTAAAGTGATTGAGGTGGCTATCCGCCAGTGGTTGCGGGGTGATGTACCAAGAGATGATGAACTGACACGCACACCCGTGCGTAGACCCTTACCACCTCGTGGCGAGTGGAACGATTAAGCTAAAGAATCGGAAGAAACTCTAAGAAATAATATATTTGTGGAGAATAAAAAAAATGTAAAATTTTGATAATTTACTTCTAAAATGACCTAAAAGCACCGCTCAAGTATGCTAAAGCTGTAAAAATTTATGCCAAACTTTATGCAGCGACTAGCAAAGGTATATAGGGTTGCCTTTTATGTATCCAACTCGAGTCATGAGTATTACTGCTAATTCACAACGATCAAATCTATTGTCAATGAATCTGGAATCTATTACCAGTAACACTAGTGGCTCATGGGCAAACATGGGAGCCGAGTTGGTGTACATTCAAGACGGAACAGGGCTTTACCTGACCTTCTGTTGGCAACATGGGGAGAGCTTGGGTTTAAAACCAGAGAGCTTGAGTGAAAATATCAATGAAGAGGAAGCATTTGCTCCTTTAGACAAGGGTGCATATCTACAAAGAGTAGAGCGCATATTAACAAGTTTAGTCCCAGAAAGGTATCGGTGCTGGTTTAGCTACGGTCATCAGTTGTTCGAGTTTGACCTAGTTATCAGTCCTGTCATGTCGCCCATAGCAACTCACCCAACTACAGTTTTGGTGATGGGACGACTCTTGCAAGAAGCGACAACCAGCAAAAAAGAAGAAAGCTTGACATCTCAAAGGTCTGTAGAGCTAGACTTGGCATCGCTTTCCCATCAATACCAAAAGCTCATCAACCAAATTACTAGAAATATCCGGCGGACGTTAAACCTGGATATTATTTGGCAACAAACTGTGGATAGTTTGGGGGAAGTCTTGCAACTGGAGCGTTGCGTTATTTGCCCTTACCAATCATCTAGTCAAAAGGTGCAGGTCATAGCAGAGTATCACCAGCCAGAGAAAGGCTCAATGCTGGGCTTAGAAATAGATTTGACTTCTGAGCCTAGCTTTGCTCAAGCACTGTCCACCTTACAACCAATTGTAGTGGCAATCTCACAAAATCCAGAGTTTGAGCAGCGAAGAATGCTTGTGGTAGCAACTTGTTATCAAGACCAGCCCAATGGATTGATTGCTGCAACTCTGTCTCAAGAATGTTCTGAGATATCAGTGGATGACCTAGAGCTAGCGAAAGATGTCGCAGACCAATTGGGAACAGCGATCGCCCACGCTACTTTATATAAGGAACTCGAAGCAGCTCGTCATGAGGCTGAACAAGCAACCCGCCGCATCCGAGAATTTCTAGCTAATGTGACCCATGAATTGCGAACGCCACTCAACGGAATTATTGGGTTTCTGAAGCTGATTTTGGAAGGTATGGCGGATGACCCGGAAGAACAAAGGCAATTTCTCCAAGAAGCCCATAAATCATCGCTCTACCTGCTTGATATCATCAATGACATTTTGGATATTGCTAGAATTGAAGCAGGCAAGATGGAACTGGAATTGCGTTCTGTCAAACTGGATGAGCTATTTAGTGATGTCGAAAGTTTCATGCGTCCTCAGGCAGAAGGGAGACACCTCAGTCTGAGAATGCAAATGCCACTCACTTCTGATGAAATCATTGTCTATGGGGATTACCAACGCTTGAAACAAGTGATGCTCAACCTGGTAGGAAATGCCATTAAATTTACCCATGAAGGGGGCATAACTATTAGTGCTGATGTCGTTCGCAAAAAAGTGACATTCCAAGACCAGCACTTCCCTGGTATGGTGAGAGTGCGTGTAGCAGACACAGGTATTGGTGTTTCTTTAGACAAACAAGACAAACTGTTTCAAATATTTAGTCAGATCGATGGTTCCCGTACCCGTCAGTATGGCGGTACAGGTCTGGGATTGGCAATATCTCAAAAGTTGGTTGAAGCAATGGGTGGCGAGGTGAATTTCTACAGTTTAGGTGAAGGGCTGGGCTCAACAGTGACATTCACCGTGCCACTGTATCAACAACCTGTTATGGTTTCAACTTCGGATACAGTTGATGGTTAGCAGTCAGCTATCAGCTATCAGCTATCAGCTATCAGCAGTCAGCTTTGAACTGATAGCTAATAGATCCGGCGCTCTCATCATTCATTTGTTGTTTTGTCAAAAAGACAACTCCCTACCCAATACTGCAAGGGATAAAGCCAAGAAATAAATCTAAAAGGGAACAGGAACGGGGAACGGGGAACACCGGATGGCATATGGTGTGGGCTTTGAACCTACAGATGATGCCTACCACTGATTTATATGTGCCATATAAATGAGCGTGGGGGACACCGACCCCCTGATTTTACCTAGAAGGGAACACCGAAGCTGGTCGTTCCTCCCTGTTCCCTGTTCCCTGTTCCCTGTTCCCTTCTTGTTCACAACTCTTAGCTAAAGTCAGATTTATCTGACAGTGCTTAGCTTTTAACCCGTTTTAACGGGTTTTAGCTTTAAGCCCAAATTTTAATTTAGGTCTTAACCGACAACTATCTTTAACTCGCGAGGCAAATAACTAGTTAAGGTTTTGTTAATAGTGTTTAACAAATGCTATAATGTGCTTTGAGCTTAAATGCTTGTAAGCAGTAAGTATCAAGGTGAAAAACCTTTTTGGCAAACTGTACCTCTGTAAAACAAGTCGGTCACTGCGTCAAGAAAATACTCATATTTACTGTTTCGTCTGTGAGTAGCGAGAACCAAGCGCCCGGACAAAGTAGAAAGTGCGTGAGGTGTAAGCTTTGTGCATAGGTTGATACGCCTTTTCTAGAAGAAAATTCTAGATTATGTATTTGTTAATATGCGCTGGGAATTGTTAACGAAAAAGTATCGGTCTACAACTATGGAACTAACAACTGATAACGTCGAAACAGTATTAGATGAAATGCGCCCTTACCTCATATCCGATGGCGGTAATGTGGAACTCGTAGAATTGGATGGTCCCATTGTTAAACTACGACTGCAAGGTGCTTGCGGTAGTTGTCCTAGTTCCACTATGACGTTGAGAATGGGTATTGAACGCCGTCTTAAGGAAATGATTCCAGAAATTGCAGAAGTGGAACAAGTGGTGTAAAAGTGAGGAGTGAGGAGTGAGGAGTTATGAATATTCAATTAGCTCCTCACTCTTGACTCCTCACTTCTAACTATTTCTATGTCTCATCCCCTGTACGTCGCATTTATCTGGCACCAGCACCAGCCACTGTACAAATCTCCTGAGAATGGAACAACTGGTTCTCAGTCTCAGCAATATCGTCTACCTTGGGTGCGTTTGCATGGTACAAAAGATTATCTGGATTTGGTGCTAATTCTGGAGAAATATCCTAAGCTGCACCAAACGGTGAATTTGGTACCATCCCTGATACTACAATTAGAAGATTACATCGCAGGTACTGCTTTTGACCCTTATTTGGAACTTAGCTTAACACCAACAGAACAACTGAGCAATCGCCAAAGAGAGTTCATCGTACAGTATTTTTTTGATGCCAATCGTCACAACCTGATTGACCCTCACCCCCGCTATGCTGAGTTGTACTCGGTCAGACACGATAAAGGACACACGTGGTGTTTGGCTAATTGGGAGGCGCAAGATTATAGTGACTTACTCGCTTGGCACAATCTGGCGTGGATTGACCCAGTATTTTGGGACGACCCAGAAATCGCCGCTTGGTTAAAGCAAGGAAAGAATTTTACATTGGGCGATCGCCAGCGCATTTACTCCAAACAAAAAGAAATTATTAGCAGAATCATACCGCAACACCGGAAAATGCAAGATGCAGGGCAGTTGGAAGTCACAACCTCACCCTACACGCACCCAATCTTACCCTTGCTAGCCGATACCAACGCCGGACGTGTAGCGGTGCCTAATATGACTTTGCCAGAGGAACGCTTTCAATGGGCAGAAGATATTCCCCGGCATTTGCAGAAAGCATGGGATTTATATATAGATAGATTTGGAAGCAACCCACGAGGTTTGTGGCCCTCAGAACAGTCAGTAAGTCCCGCAATATTACCGTATATTATCGAACAAGGTTTCTCCTGGATTTGTTCCGATGAAGCCGTCTTGGGATGGACTTTAAGACACTTTTTTCATCGGGATGGCGCAGGTAACGTTCAAGAACCAGAGTTGTTATATCAACCATATCGCTTAGCAACTCCCTCCGGGGACTTAGCAATTGTATTTCGCGACCACAGATTATCAGATTTAATTGGTTTCACCTACGGTTCTATGCCACCTAAGCAAGCAGCCGCAGACTTAATCGGACACCTACAAGCAATTTCACGGATGCAGAGAGACCGCCAGCCCGAACAACCTTGGTTAGTCACTATTGCTTTGGATGGTGAGAATTGCTGGGAGTTTTACCCTGAGGATGGCAAACCGTTCTTAGAATCTCTCTATCAGAGTTTGAGTGACGAACCCCACATAAAACTCGTGACTGTCTCAGAATTTATCGAGAAGTTTCCGCCCACCGCAACAATTCCAGGAGAAAAATTGCACAGTGGCTCCTGGGTGGATGGTAGCTTTACAACTTGGATTGGCGATCCAGCAAAAAACCGGGCTTGGGATTATCTCACACAAGCCAGAGCAAAGTTAGCCAATCATCCAGAAGCGACGGAAGAAAACAACCGCGCAGCATGGGAAGCTTTGTATGCAGCAGAGGGTTCAGACTGGTTTTGGTGGTTTGGTGTTGGTCATAGCTCGAATCACGATGCTATTTTCGATGCATTGTTTCGGGAGCATCTGTGTAGCTTATACAAAGCGTTGAATGAACCTATACCCCCTTATCTACGAGCACCTGTGGAAGTTCATGAAGCCGTCAGCGATCGCCGTCCGCAAAGCTTTATTCATCCGATAATTAATGGTATTGGTGATGAGCAAGACTGGGATAAAGCCGGTCGCATCGAAATCGGCGGGGCGCGAGGTACGATGCACAGTAGCAACCCCATTCAACGGCTTTGGTATGGGGTAGATCACCTGAATTTTTACATACGATTAGATTTCAAAACAGGCATTCAACCAGGGAAGGATTTGGCATCAGAGCTGAATTTGCTGTGGTTTTACCCTGACAAAACCATGCAGAACAGTCCTATTCCGTTAGCAGAAGTCCCGGATTTAGCACCACTAAATTACCTATTTCACCACCATTTGGGGATTAATTTACTAACGCAATCAATCTATTTTCGTGAAGCAGGGGAGCATTATCAATGGCATCCCCGTGCTAGTCGTGCTCAAGTTGGTTTACAAAGTTGTTTAGAGGTGGCGGTACCTTGGGCAGATTTACAAATTCCCCCAGATTACCCCTTACGCTTAATTTTGGTGCTTTCTGATGAAGGGCGTTATCGCGAATATTTACCAGAAAATGGTTTGATTCCGATTGAAGTACCTTGAAGTAGGGTGTCGGGTGTCGGGTGTCGGGTGTCGGGTGTAGTTGTAAGGGCGAACGACCGTTCGCCCCTACTCATCTGAAATAACCATTATCCGTTATACACACAATGTTCAATTTGTATAGTGCGTAAGTCCTAACATCCTATAAAAAATTTGCTAAAGTCAAAAAAAGATGAAAAAACGTGTATAATGTCTATTTTACTTTAGCTAGTCTCGTCAATGACGCGCTCTTCTAGGAAAACACTGAATTCGCAAGCTGATATCTTAAAGCAGACTCAGCTTGGTCAAATATGTGGTTCTAAGCAACTCTTTCGCGATCGCTACGAAATATTGCGAATCTTAGGTAGAGGTGGTTTCGGTGTAACGTTCTTAGCGAGAGACGCTATTTTACCAGGGAATCCTTTATGCGTTATTAAACAGCTATGTCCTCAAGTCACGAATCCCAAAACTTGCGTAAATGCGTGTCAGAGGTTTGAACAAGAAGCAAAAACCTTAGGTCAGTTAGGAAGTCATTCTCAAATCCCAATGCTTTTAGACTACTTTGAAGCAAAAGGGGAATTTTACTTAGTTCAAGAATACATTGCTGGTCCTAATTTAGCACGGGAGGTTAAGAAAACCGGGCTTTATAGTGAAGCAGCAGTTAAACAATTTTTACGAGAACTGCTGCCAGTATTACAGTATATACATCAAAATCACGTTATTCATAGAGATATTAAACCTCATAATTTGCTGCGCTGTGAAGATGATGGACGGTTAGTACTGATTGATTTTGGAGCTGTGAAAGAGAAATTGGCGATCGCAAATGAAACCCTAATAGAACAAACAGCCAATACCAATTTTGTAGGAACCATGGGATTTGCTCCGCCAGAACAGCTTTCCTCTCGTCCAGTTTATGCTAGTGATATTTATGCAGTGGGTGTCACTTGTCTTTATCTTTTGACTGGGAAACTACCTCTAGAACTTGACTACGATCAAAAGACTGGTGAAATATGTTGGCACAAAGAAGTGACTGTCAGCAACTATTTTGCCCAAATTTTAGACAAAATGCTCAAAATTCCTTTAGAGGAGAGGTTTAAGTCAGTTAAGGAAGTGATTTGGGCTTTAAGTATGGAAACTTATTTCCCGACTTTGACTGACTGTTTAACAACTCAAAGATTGGGAGTGAGTAGCACAAGAAAAAATGAACAGGTTTCCCAGGAATATTTAACACCTGCACAAAGAACTGCAAGAGCAATTCGGGAATGGAAAGCAAAGTCACAAGCAAGAATAGCTAATTGTTAATGGTTAATAGCTAATTGTTAATTGCTAATTGTTAATTGCTAGTGTTTTTTACTATTAGCCATTAGCTATTAGCCATTAGCCATTAGCTATTAACACTATTTTCGTAAAATTAAATTTCAGTAAGTTTTTATTAATACATTCTTCCTGATTAATTACGGATACAATACTGCTCGGTTAACAATCGTTGAGGTACCAGAAACCCGGTATCTCCAAGATACCGGGTTTCTAATTTTCCCTTAACGGACAAGTATTGATTACGGATATATTTACAAAAATATAAATGTTAAAAACTTAAACTTTTTTTTCAATTGGATTTTGTATAATAGGGAGAATAATTAATCCTAATAAAAATTCAGGGATAATTTAGCATAATTTATCACGCAATCGCGCCTTTATTGACGATGATCTGCTGTCTTAATCCTGATTGTCCAAGTCCCCTGAATCCAAGTGGAAAGAAATTTTGCACGTTATGCAAAACACCACTGGTTTCTCTGCTGCGAAATCGCTTCCATGTCATAAGCGTACTTTCTGATGAAGGTGGATTTGGTAGAACTTATTTAGCAGAAGATATAGATAAATTGAATGAACGTTGTGTTATCAAGCAATTAGCACCCAAAGTTCAAGGACATTGGGCACTAAAGAAGGCTATGGAGTTGTTTCAAAAAGAGGCTGAACGGTTGCAAGAACTTGGAGAGCATCCTCAAATTCCGACTCTTTTAGCTTACTTTGAGCAAGATAACTACTTGTATTTGGTACAACAATATATCGATGGGAATAATTTGTTGAAGGAGCTACAACAACGGAAAAGTTATAGTTCTAGCGATATTAAAGAAATATTGCTAGATTTATTACCTGTTCTCAAATTTATACATGAGAAAGGAGTAATTCATCGAGATATTAAGCCACAGAATATTATCCGCCGTCGAGTTCCTCATCGCTCTAATTCTCGGAAAATACGGGGAAATTTAGTTCTCATCGATTTCGGATCTGCAAAGCAGTTGACAGCAAAGGTTCAGATGAACATGGGGACTTCAATTGGTTCCCAAGGATACTCGCCAATTGAACAAATTCGGGATGGAGCAGCTTACCCTTCGAGTGATTTGTTCAGTTTGGGAGCTACTTGTTTTCATCTGCTGACTGGTGTTTCCCCTTTTAAATTATGGACGGAAAATGGGTATGGCTGGATACAGAATTGGCAACAATATTTACGAAGTCCAATCAGTGGGGATGTGGAACGAGTTCTTGATAAGCTATTGCAAAAAAATATCAACCAACGCTATCAATCTGTGAATGAAGCGATCGCGGATTTAACTGTCAAGCAACAACCACCACCACGGCTCATTTCAAATAGTACGCCAGTGGTCTCATCAAATTTGCCACCTACACAACAGCCATCTTTACCAAAACAATATATTTTTATTAGAAATTCTATGTTGATAGGTGCATTCATCCTATTATTGGGTTCTGGAGAATTTTGGTATCGGCAATTTCGTCGTCTGGAAATGAAAATATCTTCTAGCTTAAGTCAACCACATAACAGTGCTACTAGCCCAGATGTTGTTCTCGATCGCGATCGCAAGACTCCTTTGGGAAGCTTTTCCCTAGTCTCAACTGTTCGAGGATATTCAAACGCAGTTTTGTCTATCGCCATTAGTCCCGATGGTAAGACAATCGCAAGTAACAGTGGTAATGGGGTGAAACTGTTAAGCTTAGTAACAGGACAGGAAATTGCGACTCTAAGCGGACATTATAACAAGGTCAATGCCCTAGCAATTAGCCCAGACGGACAATTCTTGGCTAGTGGTAGTGAAGATCAAACCAGTAAAATTTGGAACTTAGCAACTGGACAGGAAGTTCGTACACTGAGGGGACATACTAACTCCATTCATGCTATCGCTTTCTCTCACGAGGGCAAGATGCTTGCTGATGGTAGTAGTGACAACACAATTAAACTATGGAATGTAGTAACCGGAGAGGAAATTAGCACAATCGCAGGTCATAATAGCGCAGTGCGTTCTCTAGCTTTTAGTCCTGATAGAAAAACTCTTGCTAGTGGTGGTTTTGATGAAACTATCAAACTATGGAATTTAGAAACGGGTCACCTTATCCATACCCTACAAGGACATACCGACAAAGTTACCTCAATCGCTATCAGCTCTGATGGTAAACTCCTTGCAAGTGGTAGCTTTGATAAAACTATTAAACTATGGAATTTAGAAACAGGTCAGCTCGTCGATACTCTACTGGCGCATACTGACAGAGTTACCTCAATTGCTATCAGCCCTGATGGTAAACTTCTTGCAAGTGGTAGTTTTGATAAAACTATTAAACTATGGAATTTAGAAACAGGAAAGCAAGTTCGCATCTTGTTAGGTCATTCCAACAGAGTTTATGCTGTCGCTTTTAGTTCTGATGGTAAGACCCTTGTTAGCGGTAGCGAGGACAACACTATTAAGATTTGGCGAGTTTCTCGTTAATTCCATATGGATCGGGCTTCAGCACAGTTATTGGTGTGCGAAGGCGCAACAGATTGTTAAGAAATCCGAAATGCGATCGCTTCAGTTGGTAGATAAATTTATTCCCAATATAGAAAGATGCACTCCATACAACCAAAGTAGCAATATTAAATCAGTGAACAGTTAAAGCAGCATAAAGTGAAATTTCATGTATTTGTAACAATGAATAACTCGAAAATTAAGGTTTTGATGGGTGTAGCGATCGCGCTTTTGGGATTTGGGGGCGTATGGTTTGGAAAAACTTCCCCTGGTGCAACAAGCGTGACATTTTACCAAAATCAATCTCAAAAAACGCCTTTAGCAAGGTTTGTTGAAACCCTCTCTCTTGCAGGACACTCAGACTCCATTTGGTCTGTTGCTATCAGCCCGGATGGCAAAATTCTTGCTAGTGTCAGTAGCGATAAAACCATCAAACTTTGGAACTTGACCACCGGCGAAGAAATTGGCACTCTTAAGGGACATTCTGATTGGGTAAATTCTGTCGCTTTCAGTCCAGATAGTCAGACTCTTGTCAGTGGAAGTTCTGATAAGACTGTCAAACTCTGGAATTTAGTGACTCAAAAACTCATCCGTACCCTAATCGGTCATTCAGCCTCGGTTCAGTCTGTTGCTATCAGCCCAGATGGTTCGACTCTTGCTAGTGGTAGTTGGGATCAAACAATTAACTTATGGAATTTAGAGACTGGCGCAAAAATCCGTACCCTGAGGGGTAGTTGCGATGTGGTGAATTCCGTTGCATTCAGCCCGGATGGCAAAACTCTTGCCAGTGGTAATTATTTTGACAGCAGCATTAACCTGTGGAATGTAAAAACCGGAAACGAGATTCGCATTTTTACCGGACATACAGACGCCGTTTATTCTCTAGCGTTCAGCCCTGATGCTCAAAACTTAATCAGTGGTAGTTGGGATCAAACCATCAAGGTTTGGGATTTAAATTTAGGTAGAGAAGTTCAAACTCTTACAGGTCATACAAATAGAGTTCTGTCTGTTGCAATTAGTCCAAATAACAAAACCTTAATCAGCAGCAGTTGGGACAAAACTATCAAAGTTTGGGACTTAGCAACTGGGCAGATTTTGGATACTCTGACTGGACACACCGATAGGGTGTGGTCTGTTGCTTTGAGTCCTGATGGCAAAACTCTTGCTAGTGCGAGCTTGGACAAAACTGTTAAGGTTTGGCGACTTCATTAACAAAAGTCAGATAACGCCTCATTTTTTATCCCTGTTAAATACATAACAAAGTTTAGAAGACTGTCAAACAGTGTTTGCCGCAATGCCCTCTGCAAAGAAACCGGGTTTTTATCCCCATTTATGAATAATGGACCAATGCTCTGGGGTCTAATGATTTTTCTCGCTCTGGTTTCCAATGATACTCTTTATTTATCCAGAATTCCATACTAGCTCTTGTATAATGTAGTATGCTACTATATAAAACTAAAAATTTTCCAAACACGATTTGGGTCATCTTTGGCATAGGATGAAGGTATAGCGACTAATAAACATGAGCAAAATTTGGGAAATGGTTTTTTAGTTAGAGAGTATAAAATGACTCTCAAGTTTAGTATTTCTACACAAGCAATTGGTTTAAAGTAACGCAATAATAGTAGAGAATAGTTACATAAACAACTTAGTAAGACAATACATTTACACAAGAGGCTCTTGCAATTATCTATGCACGCCTTAGCTCAATCGCTCTCACTACCATCTTTAGATTCTACAATTAACTTTTCTCCCCTAGCAGTCGCAGCCGATATCACTTTAATAGAGGCTATTGACCGAATGAATCAAAACCAGGTAGGGGGAAGTTGCATTTTTGTAATAGAAAATTCACAGATAGTGGGATGGCTGACACAGAAAGATGTCTTACGACTGGTGTGCTCAGATATTGACTTGAAAACAAAAAAAGTTACTGAAGTGATGAATACTACAGTAATTACCCTGAAGCAGAATGAAATCGTAGACAACATAATAACATTAATATCACTTTTGCACCAGTATCATTTACCTGCGCTTCCAATTGTAGATCGGCAGGGTCAATTAGTTGGCTGTATTACATACGAAAGTATTTGTCAATCTCTAGAAAGGGAAGCTCAGAAAACGATAGGGGAATCAAAACAAACAGACGAACAAATGCGTTTGCTATCATCTGCTGTAGATCGTACTAATCACGAAGTAAGTATTTATACTAAAAATAATCAGGGAGAGATAGCACAAACAGCACTTCAACACACAAATGCAGAACAAGAAATTTTTGAAGATATAACCCTTGGGAAGCAGGCGCAAGAGGCGTTGAAAAAAAGTAAAGAGCGCTTCCGTTTCTTAGCTGAATCTATTCCCCAACAAGTATGGGTGGCGAGAGCAGATGGTAGCCTTGAATACGTCAACCAGAGCACTTTAGAGGACTTTGCGTGTACCTTAGAGCAAATCTTAGGCTGGAAATGGCAACATTACGTACACCCTGAAGACTTGCCACAAAGTCTCGAATATTGGAACAATGCTCTTGCAACGGGCAAAATCTATGAAACTGAATTTCGCCTGCTGATAGCAAGTAACAATACCTACCGTTGGCACCTTTCAAGAGCCATACCCTTGCATAATCAGGAAGGACAAATTGTGAATTGGTTTGGTACAAACACTGATATTCACGATTACAAACAAGCACAGGAAGCTCTCCAACAAAGTGAAGAAAGGTTCCGTAATTTAGTAGAAACCACTAACGATTTAATTTGGGAGGTGAATGAAAACAGTGTTTTTACTTACATTAGTCCTCAAACTGAACGTATTTTAGGGTACAAACCAGAAGAATACATCGGGAAAACCCTTTATGAATATATGCCACCAGAACAAGGCATTCAGGCGACTCAGTTCTTTGGTTATATTGTAACTGCACGTCAATCATTCAAGCTTCAAGAGATAGTACAAATTCATAAGGATGGTTACCCAGTCTTTCTAGAAACAAGCGGGATGCCATTTTTTGATACTTATGGGACGTTCCGTGGTTATCGTGGTATGAGTCGTGATATCTCCGAGCGCAAGCAAGCAGATGCAGTTTTAAGAGAGACGCAAGCACAATTACAGGCAATTTTGGAGAACTCTCCAGCGATTATTTATGTAGTAGATAGTCAAAATAGATATCTGTTAATTAATGGTCAGTATGAAAAGCTATTTCAAATTTCTAAAGAAGAGATTGTAGGGAAAAGTATATACGATATTTGGTCGGCGGAAATTGCTGATGAATATGCAGCTAATAACCTTAAAGTTCTTACAGAAGGTGTACCCATAGAAGCTGAAGAAATTGCTCCTCTTAACAATGATTTACGCACTTACCTTTCTATCAAGTTTCCTTTAAAGGATGCTGAGGGAATTCCTTATGCTGTTTGTTGTATTTCTACAGATATTACTGAGCGTAAGTTATCTGAGGATTCACTTCTGCGCTTTTGTAAAGCGATAGAAAGCGCTAGCGATGCTATAGGTATGGTTGACTTTACAGGTAAACCAACCTATGTGAATCCGGCGTTTGTTGAATTGTTTGAATACACTGCAGAGGAGTTGGAAGCAGCTGGCGGACCACCTGCTTTATATGTCAGTCAGGAAGAATGCGAACAAATCTTTACTATCGTCAATAGCGGTGAACCTTGGCGCGGAGAAGCGACAATGCAAACCAAAAGTGGTCATATTCTTCAAGTTGAAATAAGCGGTAATGCCATTAAAGATACCACAGGTAAAATTATCGGGTCGGTTGGGATTCATACTGATATAACTGACCGGATACGAGCAGAAGAAAGTTTGCGACTACGCGACCGTGCGATCGCAGCTAGTCGTAATGGTATTGTGATTGCTGATGTTACAATGCCAAACTCACCAATTATTTATGTAAATCAAGCATATGAAGAAATCACAGGTTACTCTGCAGCAGAAGTTATTGGGCAAAAAAGTTGTTTTCTGCACAGTGTAGATGTCAGTCAATCAGAGTTAACTATATTACGTAACGCAATAGCTCAAGGAACAAGTTGTACCGTAGTTTTACGGAACTACCGGAAAGATGGCTCCTTATTTTGGAATGAAATGAGTATTTCTCCAGTTCATGACATTAATGGGCAATACACTCATTATATAGGTATTCAAACAGACATTACAGAACGAAAGCAAGCAGAAGTAGTATTATTAGTATCTCAAGAACGATTGCAATACTTACTTTCTTCTAATCCCGGTATAATTTATAGCTGCAAGCTTGATGGGAAGTTAACCACTACTTTCATAAGTGAAAATGTGATCTCAATCTTAGGTTATGAAGCCAGAGAATTTTTAACAGACCCCAGTTTCTGGATTAGTCGCATTCATCCTGAAGATGCACCTCAAGTTTTTACCAATAAGCCAAAGCTGTTTGAGAAAGGGCGATACGATTACGAGTACCGCTTTTTGCACAAAGATGGTACTTATCGTTGGATGTTCGATCAAATGAAGTTAGTGCGGGATGAAGCAGGTCATCCTTTAGAAATCCTCGGTTATTGGATAGATATTACAGAACGTAAATATTTAGAAGAAAGTCTTAAGGCTGCTTTACGAAAAGAAAAGGAACTTAATGAACTTAAATCTCGTTTTATCGCCATGACTTCCCATGAGTTTCGTACACCTTTGAGTACTATTCTTTCTTCATCAGAGTTGCTGGAACATTACCGCCATAGATGGACAGAGGAAAAGCAACTTTCTCATTTACATCGCATTCAATCCGCTGTCCATCATCTGACCGAAATGTTAAATAATGTGTTGGTTCTTGGCAAAGTAGATGCAGGAAAATTAGCTTTTACCCCAGTGAGTTTTGATTTGGTAAAATATTGTCGAGGTTTAGTTGAAGAATTACAACTGAATACTAAAAATCAACACGCAATTAAGTTTAACAGTCAATATGAATCAATGCCTTGCTATATGGATGAAAAATTGTTAGGACATATTTTAATTAATTTACTATCAAATGCAATTAAGTATTCTCCACCTGAAAGGATAGTCCAATTTCACCTCAAATTTGAAGGAAAGCAAGCAGTATTTGAAATAAAAGACCGAGGAATCGGTATTCCACCAAAAGACTTACCTCATCTGTTTGAGTCTTTTCATAGGGCAACTAATGTGGGTAGTATTCAAGGTACGGGTTTGGGTTTAGCAATCGTGAAAAGGTGTATTGATATTCATCAGGGTAACATTACTGTAAAAAGTGACGTCGGAGTGGGAACAATGATGATTGTCACTTTACCAATAGACATCACTCACAACCAATAGCACAACAAGGCAAAAGTAAAAAGTTTGAACGCTTACTTTATCAGCTTTTTACCTCCTTCAAATGCTAACTCTATTTCCGCGTCTCCTGTACTAGTGACTCAATAGTCTTATGAACTACATACACCAGTATCTATCGAATTTTCTCCCTCTACACCCTACACCCTACGCCCTACACTCTACACCCCTATTCAAGGTAAGTTATGACCAAGATTTTAGTGATTGAAGACGAAGAATCTGTACGAGACAATATTCTGGATTTATTGGAGGCGGAGGATTTTGTTACAATAGCAGCTGGAAACGGATTAATTGGGTTACAGTTGGCATTCACTGAAGTGCCAGATTTAATTCTTTGTGATTTAATGTTACCAGAACTAGACGGTTATGGCGTACTAACCGCATTACGAGAAGAACCAGTCACAGCAACAATTCCGTTTATTTTCCTGACTGCTAGATCTGCAAGAGCAGACTTTCGTCTAGGTATGGATTTAGGGGCTGATGATTATCTCACTAAGCCATTTACTCGCACTGAATTATTAAGTGCGATCGCCAGCCGTTTGGCAAAGCAAACAGTATTTTCAAAACTAGGTGGTACCACTTCTAAGAAAATACTTTTACCAGAACAACAGATATTAGAAATGTGTCTCCGCCGTACAGTAGAAGGGAGGAATTTCCAACAATTTCAAGTGTACTATCAACCCATAGTCAATCTTCATTCTGGCAAAATCATTGCTGCTGAAAGTTTACTGCGGTGGCAACATCCTGAATTAGGAATGGTTTCTCCTTCCGATTTAATTCCTGTAGCAGAATCAACAGGGTTAATTGTTCCTATTGGTGAATGGATGTTGGAAAATGTTTGCCGACAAGGCAAAATTTGGCAAAATGCCGGGTTGTCTTTATTACATCTTGCTGTTAATATATCACTACAGCAACTGATTCAACCTGATTTTAGTCAAAAGATAATTAAACTTTTAAGAAACCATAACTTTGTCCCAAAATGCTTGGGATTAGAATTAACCGAAAGCATGATTATGCAAGATGTAAACAGTGCGATTACCGTTATGCAGGAAATCCAAGATTTTGGTATAAAAATTGCTATTGATGATTTCGGTACAGGTTATACTTCTTTAGTTTACTTAAAGAAACTTCCAATTAATACATTGAAAATAGATCGTTACTTTATTCAAGATGTTTCTCAGGACTCTCAAAAAGCCGCGATTACATCAGCATTAATTCAAATGGCACACAATCTCAATTTACAGATTATTGCTGAAGGTGTAGAGACAGAAGAAGAACTGAATTTCCTACGTAAATGCAAATGTGATGCTATGCAAGGTTTCCTCTTTAGCCGTCCTGTCCCAATAACAGAATTTGAACAAATTTTGTTGTCTAATAAACACTTAACTTTTTAATTAAATCTTAGGTACAGAGAAAAATAAAATTTCTTGATTTTCAAGAAGAAATGAAGTACTCACTATGAAAAATTTTTACCAAAATCAATGAAAAATCTCTTTTCCCACACCATACACCCCAATACTGCTCAGATAAGAGTTGTTTGCACCGCAAGAAACCCGGTTTCTTTTCCAGCTTAACCGAGCAGTATTGCCATACACCCCTATTTTCAAGTCGTATTGTTAATTAAAGAATTTGTGTTAAAAAATAAATCTAAAACTGCTATAACCTTTATAAATATCAAGAACCAATAATGTAGTCAACTTTATTTTGATTATGCAAAAAATTTTAGTTATAGAAGATGAAAGTAACGTCAGGCAAAATATTGAGGAGTTACTAACATACGAAAACTTTAAGGTCATGGTTGCAGACAATGGACGCATAGGGATACAGCTTGCTCAGGCACAAATTCCCGATCTCATCATCTGCGACGTAATGATGCCAGAAATAGACGGTCATGAGGTTCTGAAAATTTTACGTCAACAACTGACAACCGCAACGATTCCATTTATTTTCCTAACGGCTAAATCTGATAAAACAGATTTTCGCCAAGGGATGGAATTGGGAGCAGATGATTACTTGACCAAGCCTTTTACAAGAGCAGAATTACTATCAGCTATTTCCTCTAGATTGGAAAAACAAATCGCTATTTACCAGCAGTCACAGAAAAAGCTGGATGATTTGCGTAGTAGTATTGCCATGTCTCTTCCTCATGAAATGCGAACTCCATTAATTGGGATT
Organism: Scytonema sp. PMC 1070.18; assembly: GCA_035967975.1. Classification (GTDB taxonomy): domain Bacteria; phylum Cyanobacteriota; class Cyanobacteriia; order Cyanobacteriales; family Nostocaceae; genus Scytonema. The sequence continues at coordinate 5,797 of JAWQFQ010000147.1, read as the reverse complement.
TTGGGTTTTTCAGAACTTTTGGTGAAGGACATCGATACCCTTCCTCGATCTGAAATCCGCGAGATGGCAGAAAGTATTCATCAATCGGGTGAACGACTGTATAGATTGATTCAAAACTTTTTACTATACGCAGAACTCGAAGTGATAGCAACAGACCCGCAACGAATCAAATCATTACAAAGCCATCAAACCTTTTTTCCTACAACAAATTTAAATATATTAATACTTGAAAAAGCAAAAAAATTAGGTCGAGAAGCCGATTTAGAAATTGATTTATCTACATCTTGTCAATTAACAATTTGTGAGACAAAACTTTATAAACTTCTCGAAGAATTAGTTGATAATGCTTTGAAATTTTCTTTGTTTGGAACCAAAATTCATATTAAAAGTACTCTATTAAAAAATCAATTAAAAATATCTATCACTGATTACGGTCGAGGTATGACAGCATCTCAAATTGCAGATTTAGGAGCTTATCGTCAATTTGAGCGCAAACTTTACGAACAGCAAGGTTCGGGTTTAGGTTTAAGCATCGCTAAACGTCTCACTGAGTTACACGGTGGTCAATTACTTATTGACAGTCAGCTAACTGAAAAAACAACTGTACACGTACTACTTCCGTGTGTAAACAGCTAATGGCTAATGGCTAATGGCTAATGGCTAATGGCTAATGGCTGATATAGGACTCCTATTTGATTTTTGAACAAAATTAGGTACACCTGAATCTTCTGGTATCCTTTTGCCTGTTGCCTGTTGCCTATTGCCTACCTACACAAGTTATTTCACCAAATCAAATCGGATTCCTATGGCTGATGGCTGATGGCTAAGGGTTATTTGTTAAACTTGAGGTTGGTATGGAAATTGAGAAAATGCTCATGAAATCTTTGTGCTATCTACTGCCTTTCCTTATGGCTATCTGCTCAACAGCTTGTGACCAGATGAACGCCTCTTTAGAAGCACAACCAGCCCAATCTTCTCTACCTTCAAACTCCATAGCCCAAAATTCTACACAAACAAAAACGCAGAATCTCGTTCCAACTGAAACACTGAAAAACGAAGCTATTCGCATAAATATTAGGGATTTACCAAAACCTTTTACTACAGAAAGCGCCTCCAAGCCACCCAAAGTTGTTCCAATTCCAGATAATCCCACCCTGCGTGTACCCCCTGGCTTTGTAGTCAACGTCTTTGCTGATGGTTTAGATGCTCCACGATGGTTGGCACTAACCCCTAGTGGCGATGTGTTGGTGACAGAAACCAGACAAAACCGTATTCGCCTACTACGGGATACCAACGGTGATGGTGTAGCTGATGTTAGGAAGACTTTTGCTAGTGCAGCCAATGGACTGAATATCCCTTTTGGTATGGCGTTTGCAAATAATTCTTTCTTTGTTGGTAACACTAATGCAGTACTAAAGTTTCCCTATCAGAAAGGTCAGCAGCAATTGACTGGTACTGGTAAGAAAATTGCAGACCTTCCCGGCGGTGGATACAACCAACATTGGACGCGCAATGTGGTTGTCGCACCTGATGGTCAAAAATTATACGTTTCTGTTGGCTCAGCAAGCAATGTAGATGAAGAACAACTACCAAGGGCTTCTGTACAGGTTATGAACTTGGATGGTTCCGAGCAGAAAACTTTTGCTTTTGGTTTGCGTAACCCAGTCGGTTTGGACTTTCATCCCACAACTCAGGAACTTTATACAACGGTTAATGAACGAGATGGTATTGGCGATGATTTAGTACCAGATTATCTCACACGCATTCAGGAGGGAGAATTTTACGGTTGGCCTTATGCCTACCTAACACCCAATAATCTAGACCCGCGTCAAAAAACAGATGGAAAGAGTAAACGTCCTGAATTAGTGTCTCGTACCCGCACCCCTGATGTCCTTTTCCAAGCCCACTCTGCAGCATTGGGATTACAGTTTTATGACGGTCAAACCTTTCCAGAAAAATATCGTAACGGCGCTTTTGTTGCCATGCGTGGTTCTTGGAATCGCGATCGCGGTACTGGCTACAAAGTTGTCTTTGTTCCTTTTAACACCAAAGCTCGTCCACAAGGTTTCTATGAGGACTTTTTGACCGGATTCCTCTTAAACCCCTCTGTACCATCTACCTGGGGACGCCCTGTAGGTTTACTTGTTTTACCAGATGGTAGCCTTTTAATCACTGAGGAAGCTAATAACCGAATTTATCGAATTCAATACAAATTCTAAAACCATCCTTCCTGTTCCAAAGTTTCAATCATTTGAAGTCCACGTGCATCACCTACTCCCAGAATTGCGGCTTTGGCGTCTTCACGCACTCCCAAATCTTTGTCTTCAGCAAAGGCTTGGATTAAACCATCAAGAGCGGTAGCATAGATGACATTGGAAGGTAGTTCGCGGCACAATTGCCCTAAAGCCCATGCACAATTGCTTCGCACTGCTGGGACTGGATCTTGTACTAAGGCTTCTATCAACGGTGGGATTGCACCCACAACCGCTTCATAACCCACATCCCCCATTTGGGCTAAGGCGCTAGCAGCCCACAAACGTACAGCGGAGATATCAGTTCTTAATGCGTCTGCAAGAGGTTGAAGAGAGCGGCGATCGCGACAGTTTCCCAAAGCCCACACCACACCTTTTCGTACATAACCATTCCAATCTCGATTCAACTGAACAATCAACGGTTCAACAGCATCTGGACTTGGATTTCGCCCGATCCCGTATGCTGCACTCACTCGTACCAGAGGACAAGTATCAGTTAATAACCGAATCAGAAGAGGAGTTGCTCTTGCGTCTTCTATATCGCAAAAAGCACGTGCTGCTAGCATCCTTTGCTGTGGTTGAGGATTGTCTAGTAAAGCTAGCATCACATCTGGATTAGGTTTTGGCGTCTCTGTTTGAGCTGTCAGCGGTTCTAATTTGTCTAGAGGGCTTTCTAGCTCCGCTTCAATATCGAGTAAGCTTAGGTCGTCTTCGTCATACATAATTTCTTCATACTTTGCCCCGATTGTTTCCTGTGTTTATCAGGAAAATTTTCTCTGCTTACGCAGGCTTTACTTTAGACCAAACTCCGATTTTAGGCAAGCCTACACCTTTACCGTTCACGGACCATTCCGTTCGCGTGGCGTCTCGGAGGAAAGGAAAGCGTTAGTATAGGTAATTAACGCGTAAAAATCCTTTTTTTCAACTTTTGTTATTATTACTATAATTTTACGCAACTTCGGGGTCGGATACAAGGCAATACTACGTAGGATTTGCTAAAATTAGAACCACTGTTTCTTTAACAATACCTTCACCAATTTCCATATCAGATTTTGCAACATATGTCAAGACATTTATAACGTCTCCGACAAACGTACCACAAGAGATTTTTGGATACTTTTTTGTTTGGAAGTCTCTAAAAACTGAAATTTATGAGTCAGTACTTAATCGTTTCACCATCCATAAAGACAGAGTTTGATAACCAAGCTGATTGTAAAGATTTAATGCTGCTTTGTTGGACTCAAACACTTGCAACCCAATTTGACAGTCACCTCTAGCCTTTGCCCAATTTTCTACGTGACCCATGAGAGCTTTACCAATACCCCGTCGTCTGTGTTCTGGTACAACGAAAAGTAAAAAAATGTGAGCGTGACGGCTACCCCCTACCTGGTCGATAGCATTCCCCACCCAGAGACATGCAACAGGAGATAAGGAAGAATTTTGTATTTCTTTATCTTCCCCTACACCCCTACACCCCTGCACCCCTACACCATCTTCTTCCACCCACCACAGGGGTGTTTCATGCGAGAAGTATTGCTCAACTGTTCGCGCCAAATGAGAAAAGTCTTGTTCGGGAAAAAGTTCTTGGTAAGTCTGCTGCATAAACTTGACCAGCAGTGTGCGGTTCAGGGCTGAACCTCGGCGGATAAGATAACCTGGTAGTAAAAATTCCAAAGTACAAAAGTGGCTAATTGCTGCGTTAGTCCTAACTGATTGGTGAAAAAACCATGAGTAACTGGTGGTAGTAGCACCTCAGCACTGCTACCAACCTGCTAGCTTAGGAAAGCCCAAGATTAGCAATTGCAGCTCCTACTTCCTCAATAGGTGCAGGTGCAGCCATATCTGAGGGTAAAAAGATGCGAGAGCTGACTGCTACAAGGGCGATAAGAAATATAGTTACCACTAGTAACGGGGCAATATATTGACGGAATATAGCCATATTATGGTTCGCAAGACACAGCCGATTATTAGTTTTAGTTAAGCTTTGTTAAGCTTTCTAAATTTATTTTAGCTTATCGGCGATCGCGTTCCAGATCGGCGATCGCTTTTTCCCAATACCAATTTTCTGGCATACCGGGGTAATCTTGCTTTGCCTGCTCAATCAGCCGTTCAGCGGTTGTACCATCTCCAGATAGCATACTATCTAACTTATTTTTTAGATTCGGGTCGGGTGTACGCAGTTCTGTTTGTGGTCGTGTTTCTGCTTGAGGAGATGATTGGCGTGAGGGCGATGGTTGTCTTCTAAACTCCCAAAATAAAACGTAGTAGAGTGTACCAAAAATAGCAATCAAGCTAAATGTTCCTAAAAAAGTTAATAGATTCAGTGCCAAATATCCCAGTACTAACTGGGAAAGAACATAACCAAGTAAAACACCAGTAATTAGGAGAATACTGGTGGCGATACTAACAATAAATTTCTGCCCCATAGTTTTTAATCCTCTTCAGGTCCAGGTCTTTTAATTGCTGCTGGTTGTGAATTCCGCTTTTGGAAAACTTGCAAGAATGATGAGATGGGTTTCACGATTTTTATATCTCTCCTTTCCGGATGAATTTTGATATCTTGCCATATTGACTGTACAATGTCAGGCAAAGATGCCAATTTGTAGTGTCTTCCAGAACATATGCACTATAGAATCGACCGTAGGGATAAAACTATCTTCGATGTGGTAGACTCCGGAAGAGGTAGAGGGCTATAGTGCTTGACCTCCTGTTTGCAATTCTTCTGCCAGCATTTTCTGATAAATTTTGGGTAAGTAGCGGCTCATAGAATTAGTTTCAATGCCGTATCCTAAACTTGTCCAAGTGGGTGATAGCCGTCGCAAAACTTCTTTTAACTTACCTTGACGCAGGAGTTGAGAGATATCGGTTCCCCAAACTTGAGGGTCGCTTAACCAACGGTAAACCACCACATCTTGATACTCTGGTTCAAAACTGTAAGAAATCCAAAACATAAACTGTGCGGGACTTGGATGATAGCGCCGTGATATTCTAGACCAGGTTGTGTTAATAATTTGATATCTACCAGCAGCTGTAGAACAGTTTCCTTTATTAGGACCTGTAACAATAGTGACGCATACCTCCGGATGACGACTGAGGTTATTTACGTGCTGTCCACCATACAAAATTGAGTAGGGACGGTGGCTACTAGCTTCACTTGCCGAGATAGTTCGCATTAAAGCCCGGATATAAGGATCGCCACCTTTCATTACCAGAGGTGGCTGTTGTTGGCTGAAGATTGGATCGGGATGCGATCGCAAGCTGCCATATATATACCACTGCAACAAACAGACAAAGCCAAGAAGAGCAGCGATCGGTCCTATGAGTTGTTCAACGCCGCCTTTACGTTCTAAGGTTTTCAGAGTCCCACTCCTTAACATTTCTTGCTATGGTCATCCAAAATATAACAACAATATTTGACGTACTATTTCAGGAAAATTTCCTATAAGGGTGTAGGGTGTAGGGCATAGAGGTGCAGGAGTACACTCCCTCCCTCCCCTCACAAGGGTAGGTTTTTTACTCTTGGGTGTTGGCAAGACTTGGAGGAC
>JAWQFQ010000146.1:0-23031 GCA_035967975.1 Scytonema sp. PMC 1070.18 | reverse complement strand
GAGTGAGGGAGGGGGGGAGTGAGGGCTCACAAGGGTAGGTTTTTTACACGTACATTTGAATGAGGTGAGACTGGGTAGACACGGGGGGAAAGTGGACAAGGAAGAAAATTAAAACCTATGTAGATATACTGTTTTTTAAGCGTTATAGTGTAAAAAAACTGCCTTGTCTACTTTCCTTCCTTGTCCTCCAAGTCTTGCCAACACTCAAAAGTAAAAAACCTACACTTGTAAGGGGAGTGAGGGAGGGAGGGAGTGGACAAGGTGGACAAGATGATTTGGGAAAAAAATCTGTCACTCGCCCTACACGCTACACCCCACACCCTATACTCTTATATTCAATTTGGGTAATTTCTCCTTGGCTTTACAACAAAATGCTAAAGTTAAAAGAGATTTAGTGTGAAACACGTCACTTGCAGACTACTGTTGTTGATATCCCGAAGACACAGAAAACTGTTGGTAGAAGGGGTATACAATAAGTAGGGCGCAACTTTACGTGAGTTAGCACTGTTTCATTAGAAACCAATTCAGTTATATTACCCGAACCGCATTGGCATGGGTTTTTGGAAAACTTGGTTTAGTACCTCCGAAGCAGCCGCAACAACCAGGACAACACCCTTTGAGGAGATGAGCGTGGAAGCTGCGGGCAATTCTAGCCCTGGTGGCGATCGCATTGTGTTTAGCACTGAGCGAGACATCGACCTATATGAACTCGAAGAACTTTGTGATTCTGTCGGTTGGTCACGTCGTCCGTTACGAAAAGTGAAAAAAGCTATTGAGCATAGTTTTCTCGTGGTGTCTATGTGGCAAGTACGAGGGAGCAAAAGGCGGCTCATTGGTTTTGCCCGTGCTACCTCAGATCATGCTTTCAATGCCACCATCTGGGATGTTGTCGTTCATCCAAACTTTCAAGGCAAAGGTCTGGGTAAGGCATTGATAAAATACGTGCTTAAGAAACTCAGAAGTGAGGAAATCAGCAACGTGACTCTTTTTGCCGATCCCCATGTCGTAGATTTTTACAGGAGTTTAGGTTTTATGCCAGATCCAGAAGGTATTAAGGGTATGTTCTGGTATCCTCATTGAAATTAATTATTGCTTAATTTTTTAAAAAAGAGGTTCAGGAGCGCTATTATACTTAGCTCGGTAAGGGTTCGTTATGAATCGAAGCAACACAATTTTTCCCTACACCCTACACCCCACCCCCTACACCCCTTCTCACAAGACTATTGGCAAAAGCATTTAGATGTGTTATGATGTTGGTGCGAATGTTGCAGAACAGAAGTTACATAAGCAAATCTGTTTGTCTTGTTATCTTCAAAGTGAGTTAGCATTTGAGGGTAAATAGTGGAAAAGCGTCGGGATGTAGCGCAGCTTGGTAGCGCGCCTGCTTTGGGAGCAGGATGCCGCAGGTTCAAATCCTGTCATCCCGACTTACCAAGATTTTAAGTGTATGACCTGGTTCTAATCTTAGAACTGGGTCATAGTTTTTTTTGGAAGAGATTTAACGTAGAAAGAAAGCGGAGGCTGTAGTCACAACTATCAATTTTAATTCAGCACATTCCTCAGTTGAATTCTGTAAGAAGTACGTCAGTACTAAGAACAATGAACCTAAAAAATTATGTGGATAATGATACCATTTTTTAGCAATTTTTAAAGGAACGATTTAAGATCGATGGGCGTCCTATTTTCGAGAAAAGCCAATAAAATGGCATTTGACACCTTAGCTAAAAAAAATGGTCCGCCACTCTTGTTAACATACAGCAGGTATCTACAGTCCGAGCATGATTCACCAAGGCCAAATTGTAGAAAGGCGAAATTGACATGAAAAACAGCACTACTCATTAGCGAGGTTGATACGATTACTAAAACTGTCTGGTGCTGTGAGAGTTCAACCATTAGTCAGACCTGATTAAAGCTATAAGCAATATTGATGCGAGGAGAAGTCATGAAATCACTAGTTCGCTGGAGCACAGCAATAACTTTAGTTGGGAGTACTCTGTTGACAACTGTTGTTGGCGGAATAGCTCCAGTGCTCGCATTAACGGAACAGCAAATAAAGGAAAAATTAGACCCAGTACCTGTGTTTTTGATTACTAACGACAAAGGTATTCCCTTAACTCGGACTGTACCGACTAACGCACAAGCTGGACAAAACGCCCAGCAAAAAAATGTGACAGTGACTGACGTTTTCATGAGCGGGAAGGAAGCTCAATCTTTTATCTCTGAGTTGCGGAAAGCACAAAGTAACAACCCAAAAATGGCGGAAATGCTCAAAAGCTTGCAAGTAACGCCAGTACCTTTAGGGTTGATATATCAAAGACTCCAAGAAAATGCTAAGAAAAAAGAACCTCTGGTATTCGCTTTTCAACCGGGACAGCAAGAAATACAAGGAGCAATGACCCTGCTGCGCCAAAGCGGGAAGGAAGTGAAACAGTTTCCTAGCGTTCCCGTTTTTATTGTCAGGTCTCCAGAAAAGGGTTACATATCCGTTAAACGGAAGACTGACAACAAGGAAGTGATTCCTCTGTTCTTGAGTCAGAAAGATGCAGAAAGATTGTTGCAACAAGTGAAGCAACAAGTCCCCAAAGCTGATATTCAAGTTGTGGACATCGATGGGGTGATTAAAACTCTGAAAGAGAAAAACGACTCGTGGTTGACTCAAGTTGCGATCGTTCCATCTTCAGAAAGTATGGATTATGTTGTCAGCAATAGTCGCGGGAGTAATAATGCACCAAAAGCCCCCGCAGCGCCAAAAAAATAGCTGACCTAATACCTTAAAATTAAGGAATGGCGGCTCAACACTTAATTACTGGGTTGCAATTGTGGCAGTGGCGGAACGCAGCAATCCAGGCGGCGATCGCCACTGATGTCCCACCAGGGGAAGTAGATTGGCTCTTACAAGAAGTGGCTGGATTAGACCGATTGTCACTACTTTTAGAATCCTACAAAAGTAAACCTCTTCTTCAACTGGAGTTACCTTTAGAAGAATTGGATAGTTTGTGGCAAAGTCGGTTACAAGAACGCTTACCCGTTCAGTATATTGCCGGAGTAACTCCCTGGCGAAATTTTAAACTAGCAGTGTCGAAAGCAGTTTTAATTCCCAGACCTGAAACGGAGTGTCTGATAGATTTAGCTGTTGCAGCGCTAAAGGAAAGTGAGGTAAAGCCTCCCCTATCACAGGGTCACTGGGCTGATTTGGGAACGGGTAGTGGTGCGATCGCCCTTGGATTGGCAGATGTATTTAGCACGGCTACAGTTCACGCCGTTGATTACAGCCCCCAAGCACTGGCGATCGCAATAGAAAATGCCCGCTCAGCAGGTTATCGAGAACGGATTCGATTCTATCAAGGTTCTTGGTGGGAGCCTTTAGAATTCCTTAAGGGACAATTTAGTGGTATGGTCTCCAATCCACCCTATATCCCCCGCAGCATCATACCTACCTTGCAACCTGAAGTTCAAGACCACGAACCACATCTTGCTCTTGATGGTGGTGCTGATGGTTTGGACTTCATCCGCCATTTGCTGGAAGTATCTCCCACTTATTTAAGACCGGGTGGAGTGTGGTTAATTGAGATGATGGCAGGACAGGCAGATACCGTCCGCGAAATGCTACAAAATCATGGTAGTTATTGCAACATTCAAATTCACTCTGATTTAGCTGGTATTGAACGATTTGCCCTTGCGTATAGGAAAAATTATGAATTATGAATGATGAATTATGAAATTTTAGAGCTTTAATGTAGAGTTACTGACAAGAGGCGCTGGTATTAGATTTAATGGCTTGATACATGAAAAGCTTTTTCCGTATTATTTTATAATAAAAGTATAAAAACGTACCAAAAAACCATTAAAAAATTCATAATTCATAATTCATAATTCATAATTCATAATTCATAATTCATAATTCATAATTTATGTTAGTTTCCCTTGATACTCTGGTTGCTGGTGCAATTGCTGGTCAATTAGTTAGCTTTCCTACGGATACAGTTCCTGCATTAGCAGCTTTACCCGCAAAAGGAGCGCTGATATATGAAGCAAAGCAGCGCCATCGAGATAAACCTTTAATATTAATGGCAGCTGAGGTTGAGGATTTTTGGCCTTTTGTCAGAGGGTCAGATGAAGAGTATAAAATTTGGCAAAGTGTGGCACGTAAATATTGGCCTGGAGCGCTAACATTGGTATTACCAGCCTCAGAACAGGTATCAAAAGAGATGATTCCCGCCCAGCTTGGGGATGATAAAACAATTGGTATCCGAGTCCCTAATAGTGCGATCGCTCGGAAAATTTTGGCGAAAACAAGTCCACTGGCGACCACCAGTGCTAATTTATCCGGTCAGCCTCCCTTGGAAAAAATGGTAGAAATTGAAGCCAATTTCCCCGATGTTCTCGTTTTAGCACCAACGGAATATAATGAAAGCGACACACACCGAACAGGTGTCCCTTCTACTGTTGCTAAGTGGACTGGAGACCATTGGCAGATTTTGCGTCAAGGTGCTATAAAGTTGGAGTTTTAGAGAAAGGTAATAGGCAAAAATCAGAATATCTGTTTTTTGTCAAGAACAGCATTGCGTGCTCATTCCCTGATTCAGAATAAAGGCAAAAGCACGGTTTAAAAGAGTGTTCTCTGATACTTTCTTTTCCTTGCTACAGTGGTGGTTTTGTTTATAATCGTAGATTTCGGAACTTTGTTTTATGCCTGAAGGGTCAAATGAAGGATGAAGTGTGAAGTATATTCGCGCAGCATCCGGTGCTCCTGTTAAGGATAAAGTCAAGACTCTATCAGTAAAATCTGGGGGTTTGACAAAACAATGCTACGCCTGAAAACCATCAGTCGAGGGATTGTGCTGGGTGTTAAGGGTAAACATTTCATCCTTCATACTTCCTTAAGTCAATTAAAAAGTTAATAATAGCTTCAATATGAATTTAATTAACTGGGTATATTTTGGAGTCGGATTAGTACTGGGGATTGGTATTCGTGGATGGTTTGTACGGCGTGAAGTGTCATCTGATTCATCAGCACTACCATCAGTGGAAAATCAGGATGTGTCGGTAGTTTTGCAGCAGTTGAAGCAAACTCAGCTAGCTTACCATATGGCTCAGGAAATGAGCCAGTTTAAGGCGGGATTTCTAGCACGAACCACTCACGTGTTGCGATCGCCTCTCAATGGTTTGATTGGGTTGCATCAGTTAATTTTGTCAAATTTGTGTGAAAATCCAGAAGAAGAGCGAGAATTTGTTTCCCAAGCTCACGAAAGAGCACTGAAGCTACTCAAACTTATCGACGAAATTCTCAATGTTGCGCGAATAGAGTACGGTACAAACAAGTTAAATATCCAACCCCTGCGGCTAGCTGATGTTGTCCAGCAAGTGTATGACTTAACTTATATGCTGGCAGAAAATCGCAATTTTCCGTTCTCTTTCATCCCACCAGATCCCGATATTTATGTTTTGGCTGACCCTTGGTGGCTGCGCCAAGTCTTGATAAATTTATTAGATATATCTATGCTTCGGATGGAAGAAGGAAGCCTATCTCTATCTGCGGAAGCTTCACCTGCTAATGATAGCGTTCATATTTGGCTAGATGTACCAACCAATGCTGTTTCCCTCAACGAGTCCATAGATTTAATGACTGCAAAAGAAAAGCCCCTTGAAACGGAGGGGGAACATATTTTTGTTTTATCAGGAATGAAGCTGTTGCTTTATCAAAGTATATTGGAAGTCATGGCAGGAAAGTTAGAAATTGATTCCTTTCCTACCATCAAGGAAAAATCAGACACTTATACACGGTTAAAAGTGTCTATCCCCCGTGTAATTCCTGAAGCTGAAATTCAGTAGTGCTAAAACGAGGACCGTTGTTATACAACACCATTGTAGTGCTGGAATTACACTGGAAGCCAATCCTTTCGTAAAACTCTTGCTTGTGAGTCGTCATCAGGTAAACACGTTCGACCCGGTTGATGCGGGGATGGCGTGAACTACCCCGCCGCATAGGCAGACGGGGCTTCTGTACTCACAGGGGATTGCCTTAGTTTGGATTTACGTCCTCACGAGTGGTCTTACATCCCCTCCTACAGCAACGACGGGGTTCCCTCCGCCAACTGACTGACTAGCAGCCAATTTTAGTATCCGAATGCCTTCTGCTCGAATATTCGCCGCAGCGTTGCCGTCCCTATCGTGGTGCGTGCCACAACTCGGACAAGTCCATTCACGAACGTCCAACGGCATATCAGCCATTTGATAGAAACAGTTTGAGCAAAGCTTGGAAGATGGGAACCACCTATCAATTTCAACCAGCAAGCCGCCTTTGCGTTGCAGCTTGTAGTCTAAGAAATTGGTGAACATTCCCCACCCTGCATCGGATATTGCCTTCGCTAAGTTGTGATTACGAATCATACCTTTGGTATTGAGATTTTCTACGACTACAACTTGGTTTTCGTTGACTAGCTTTGTGCTCAGCTTTTGTAGAAAATCCTGTCTTGAATTGCTAACCCGTTCGTGTACCTTAGCAACAATTTTTTTAGCTTTGAATCTTGATTTACTTCCCTCTTTCTTACGCGCTAACTTTTTTTGTTTGCGTTTGAGATTTTTTTCGTGTTTGGCAATGTGTTTAGGGTTGTCAAACTTAGATACTTTTTCGCCATTGTTGACTACAGCAAAATGTTTCAGCCCCAAGTCGATACCGATTACGCTTCCATCAGACGATGGTTTTGGTGCCTCGCCTTCTACTTCAAATAAGATAGAAGCAAAGTATTGAAGTGAAGGGTTTTTGCTGATCGTAACAGTTTTTATTTTCCCCTCAATTGGTCGGTGAACACTTGCTTTTATATCGCCAATACCACCAGGAAGTTTGACAACATCTGACAAAACCTTGACATTTTGTGGGTACTGAACGGACTGTTTATTCTTTTTTGACTTGAAGCGAGGAAACCCTGCTCGTCCTTCAAAAAAGTTTTTATAAGCCGTGGTGAGATTGAGCGTCGTTGCTTGCAGTATTTGGCTGTAGCAATCGCCTAACCATTTTGTTTCCTCCGCTTTTTTGAGTCCTGGAAGTAGTGCGTTGAGTGCTGATTGAGATAGTCCCTTACCTGTTTGTTTATAAGTCGAGATAGACTTAGAGAGCGCGTAGTTCCACCACCAACGAGAACATCCAAAAGCTTGAGCTAACTGAACTATTTGCTCCTCGTTTGGGTAGATACGGACTTTGACAACTTTGCGTAGCACTCAACTCACCTGCTTTTCTTTATTTTTACTATAATCTTTAGTTCGCAGTAATGTCAACCAACCCGGAAGAGATTTGGAGATTATTCGGATATCCACAAGGGATATGCCTCATAATCATCCCGCTATCCATCCCCACCGTGAAAGACGGATGGGGAATTCCGCGAATACGTTAAAACAGTTTCTACTAACTTACTTCCCAGTCCAATACCACGGTATTCTGGATGAATGACAACATCCCAGATGGTGGCGCGATAAATCCCATCGGACGTAGCGCGAGCACAACCGATTAAACGTTCTCCATCCCAAAGGGTAATGACCGGGTCGCTGTTTTCAATGGCTATGGTTAAATCTTCAATACTACGATTCTGCGCCCAGAAAGCAGAAAGGTTAAATAATTGCTGGAGTTGGCGGAAGTCGATGTCAGTCCGGCGATCGCTAAATCGAATCTGAGTGGAGTTCATGGATTTTACCAAGTATTTAACAGTTATCAGTTATCAGTTATCAATTTCCCGAATGGCTGTTTGCAAATCCTTTGCTTTTTTCTCCCATTAAGAGATAGAAAGCTTTCGTTGTGAGTGAATTCCCAAGCGGGGGTTTGATAAATGATGACTGTTCGCTGATTCCTAATTGGATTATGCAGGATTGTGGTTAAGTTGTATCAAGAAGATACTTAAAAAAACTTAATATTTTCTTTTTAACAAACTCTCCTTCCTCCCCTCCTTCCGTCTTTCACCAGAAACAGAAGAAGTGATGAGTTTACCGACAAATCCATTTCCACAAAGGATGGCTTGGTCCTTGCTGGCGTATCCGCCAAAGTTGTTGTTCTAATCGTTGCTTTTCTGCTTCCGGTAGTCCCATCAAAATATTCCGACTTTGCCAAATGAGGACAGCAAGGGTCATACCGATACAAAAAGATAAACCAAGTGTAGCTAGTGGATGGTAATACAGCCCGTACCTTACAGCGACCCAAGTGAAATACTGTCGCCACAACTCAATTTCTTTCTGCAAATCCCACAAGCATAATGGCGCAACGGTCAGCCATAAAAAACCAACAAACAACCACCTTGCACCTACTTGAAGCTGGTGTAGACTTTTCACTTGCTGATTAAAATCGGGGTCTGTATCTTTCATTTCTCAAGTGTCTTAAATGGTTGTTTTGTGGGTGTGGGGTATAGGGTGTGGGGTGTGGGGTTGAATAATGTATTAATATTAACTCATATACAGATACATCATGGCATATCTATACAAATTATCACTCCTCACCACTAACCACTAACCACTAACCACTAACCACTAACCACTAACTCTTGATTAACTATCCACGGAAGCATCTACTGACTCTGGTTGACTCTTCAGTATCGATTCTCCTTTGCGTTCTCGCCATAAAGTCAGGAGAGTGCTGGCGATGAAAATACTGGAGTATGCTCCTGCGGTGAAACCAATAATCAATGCTAGAGCGAAATTCTTTAAAGTTTCACCACCAAACAGAAAAATAGCAAACAATGTCAGCAATGTTGTTAGGGTTGTATTGATTGACCGTGTCAGAGTTTGGTTAACCGCATCATCGACAATTTGACCAATGGGGTGTTCGGGATGGAGTTTGAGGGTTTCGCGAATCCGGTCATAAATGACTACTGTATCGTTAACCGAGAAACCCGTAATTGTTAGCAGGGCGACGATAAAAAGGCTATCGACTTCAGTACCTGCTACCAAGCCTAGAATTGAAAAAATCCCCAACGTGACGAACACATCATGGAATAGGGCGATGATCGCAAACACAGCATAGTCTAGCTGAAAGCGAACAGCCAAGTAAACAATAATACCTGCAAAGGATACCACCAAAGCAATGATACCAGACTGAAATAGTTCTCGCCCTATAGTGGGACCAACGGTATCAATTTGGTTTTTCTGCGGATCTAACTTGCCAATTTGGGAGGCGATCGCACTTTGTAACTGAGTCCGTTGTTCTGGTGTTAAAGTTTTCGTCCGAATCAATACACCATTTTTCTCACCTGTTTCCCGATCGGCAATTACCTGGATGCTACTATCACCCAATCCTTGCTCTCTTGCGACGTTTCTGACTGTGTTGATATCAATTTGTTGGGTGCAGTTATTAGGTATAGAACAATCCCGTTCTACCTGTAGGCGTGTACCACCGACAAAATCCAAACCAGGGCGCAAGGGCGCACCAATTTGTAGCCAGGAAATTGCCATTGAGATAACACCGACAAGAATAATGGCGGAAGAGACAATCCACCAAAGCCTGCGCGATTTGTTGACATTTAGTTTCATCTAGCCACCTCCGCCTTTTTGGTTTCTGGTAGGTTCGGACAGTAAAGTTCTGTTTTCCGCAGCGATGGGATTGAAATTGCCACAAACATTAAACTACGACTACAGGTGATAGCTGTAAACATACTCACAGCCACCCCAAGAGCGAGTGTGAGAGCAAAGCCCTTAACCAAGCCAGAACCTAACCAAAACAGTGCAGCACAAGCAATCCAGGTAGTGACATTGCCATCTAGAATACTGGAAAATGCTCGGTAGAAACCTGATTCTACAGAGCGATATAGAGATTTCCCTGCTCGCAATTCTTCCCGTGTGCGTTCAAAAATTAACACGTTAGCATCAACTGCCATTCCAATACTGAGGATAAAACCAGCGATACCTGGTAAAGTTAGGGTAACACCTAACAATGCAAAACTAGCCCAAGTTAGAAGAGAGTAAATCAATAATGATATGTCCGCAATTACCCCTGGTAGTCTGTAGTAAAATACCATAAATATTAATACTAAAACCAAACCACCGATTCCGGCATATATGCTGCTTTGGATACTATCTTGACCCAAGGTTGCCCCGACAGTCCTAATTTCTCCAATTTTAACAGGTACAGGTAAAGCACCACCGCGAAGTTGGACGCCCAAATCATTGGCTTCTTCTGGGGTAAACCGACCTGTAATGACAGCCGCACCACCACTGATACCTGCTGTCGCAAATTCTGGACCAACGGTAGGAGCACTGATGAGGTCGTTGTCTAGAAAAATACCTATGCTGCGTCCGGTTCCAGCGAGTTGCTTCGTGAGATCTGCAAACAGTTGTCCACCCTTGTCATCAAAGCGAATTGCTACATTCCAGTTATTTCCCTGAGTTGGTTCACCATAAGCATCTTTAAGGTATTTCCCTGTAAGCGGTGGATTTGTACTTTCAAATAATTCTGCTATGGCTTGTTGATTATTTTTTAACTCTTGCTGATTTTTCTCAATCGCGGCTTTATCGTTAGTTTTTCTCAGTTCTTCTTGTTTCAACCTAAGTTGTGCTCTTGATGCTTGAAGAGCAAATAATTGCGTTTCTGTATTGGGTTTTTGTTGGCGAAATTCTAGTTCTGCTGTACCTCCCAGAACTCTTTCTGCTTGTTCTGGATCGTTCACTCCTGGCAGTTGTACTAATATTTTATCTGTACCTACAGTTTGGATGACTGGTTCAGAAACACCCAGTCCATTGATACGCCCTTCAACAACACTCTTGACAGCTGCTAATTCTCTGTCAGTGATTTGGGGGACTTCCGGTGTCGGTTTCACCTCGATTGTTAATTGGGAACCTCCCCTTAAATCGAGTCCTAACGGCACAGGAATTGTGGCAATCGCCGTTACGGCGGCAATTGCCAGTACTAAAATTAGAATTAATAGCGATCGCTGTCTTTGCATACTGCTTTACTCGCTGCGACAATGGCTATGATAGCTGTTTTTGAGGGAGTAGGAAGTAGGGACGCTTTTATCGCCGCGCCCGTACAGGAATGGGCAATCACCAATTTTATACTATTAATGTCCCGCCTTCCCAGTTTCTCTTCCCTATTTCCTAGCTCCTCACTTCTAAACGCGCAACGCTACCATTTTCTCCACAGCTTCGACAATTTGCTCTGGTTGGACAATGGTCAATCTTTCTAGATTCCCGTTATACGGTGTGGGGATATCTTGAGAAGAAAGCCGGAGTACAGGTGCATCCAATTCATCAAAGAAGCGATCGTTGATTGATGCGATGACTTCGGCTCCAATACCTCCCGTCCTCATACACTCTTCTACGATAATCACTTTGTGTGTTTTCTTTACGGATGCTCCAATTGTATCAAAATCTAACGGCTTCAGGGAGATTAGATCTATTACTTCTGGGTTATATCCTTCTTTTTCTAAAGTTTTTACCGCTTGCATCACGTGATGCCGCATCCGAGAATATGTTAAAATTGTAACATCTTTTCCGGTTCTCACAACTTCTGCTTTATCCAAAGACAGTAAATATTCTTCTTCTGGCAAATCTTCTTTTAAGTTATAAAGCAGAACGTGCTCAAAGAACAAAACGGGGTTGTCATCACGGATTGCCGATTTTAGCAGACCTTTAGCGTTGTATGGTGTGGAACAAGCAACAATCTTTAACCCGGGAACAGCTTGGAAGTATGCTTCTAGACGTTGGGAGTGTTCTGCACCTAACTGTCTTCCTACACCACCAGGTCCGCGAATGACCATTGGGATTTTAAAGTTACCACCCGATGTATAACGCAGCATCCCAGCATTGTTAGCAATTTGGTTGAACGCTAGCAGCAAAAAGCCCATGTTCATACCTTCTACTATTGGTCGCAGTCCTGTTAATGCTGCTCCCACAGCCATCCCGGTAAAGCTGTTTTCAGCAATAGGGGTATCTAAAAGTCGAAGTTCACCATACTTTTTATACAAATCTTTTGTCACTTTGTAAGAACCGCCGTAGTGTCCTACATCTTCGCCAAGAACAAATACTGTGGCGTCACGCGCCATTTCTTCATCTACGGCTTCCCGCAAAGCATTGAAGAAGAGTGTTTCTGCCATTTGACCTTTTGTTGCAATTATTGTTTTAGAATTTTATCGCCCATCTACTATGAGGAAGGTGAGCGATGCTCCAAAATAGAGCGTACGAGAGGGTATGGGGACAAGAATTTACCCTACACCCTACACCCTACACCCTACACCCTAAATTAATCTTTCACTATTTCATATAAATCTTCGATTAAAACGTCAAAAGTCTGGGCGAGTTTGTGCAAGGCTGTGACGTCAACAGTTGCTAAACCCGGAGAACGCGCATAGACCTTGATTGCACTATACCCAACTCCTGAGCGGTCAGATAATTCCTTTAGCGTCCAACCTTTTTCAGCCGCCAGTTCTCTAATTCGCAACCTCACCAAACCCATGCTTGACAAAAGATATATACATCACTTTTAATATAATACTTAAGTACAAAAAGCGATCGCCACAGAGCTAAAACTCAATTGCGATCGCTAGCAATCATAACAAAAAAATACACTCCTTATGATAGCAATAATTAAGCAAGAGTCACAAGACGTTCATCCGCTAGCAAGATTCGTTACCATAGAAGCCGTTGCTCGACTACTAAATATTGAGGCAACCAGAATCAAAGAAATCAGGCTTTGGAGACACATGATTTTGGTAGTGGCTCAGGGATTAAGTCGATTTGTCAGTTACGCCGATATTCCGCCAATTTTGGGAGTAGAACCGCCTACAGAAGCTGAAATGATAACTTGGCGCAAACGTTGGCGGAAACTCAAGCAAAAGTATGCTCCTGATTTCTGGTTAAAGTTTTATATCCGGAAATTCAATCAAAGCTCTTCGTTAGAGGATTTGAGAAACTGGGGACAACTGATAGCTTTGATTAAGTTTGCTTTTTCAGAAGCGGATATTCAAGCGTTGCGAATTTCGTATCTTAAGAAGAGGGGCATGGGGTATGGGGTGTAGGGTGTAATTATTTGAATGCGTGACTTTTGAATGGGTGATGTTTGACTTCGCCCCTTGGGCGTGACTACCGTTGGTTAGTATCCAGCTTCATTAAGATGGAAACTTGTCGAATCTGGTGAGTGATTGATTGAGGAACTCTGGGAACTTTGATTGTCGGGAAATCTTCTAGGTCTCCCTGGTTTACGCTTGTGTCTTTGATTAATAGATTTTTCACTTGCAGTCGCCAGTTCTTCTGGAGTGCATTTAAATAACCGTAAAGCTTCTAAATATTTTTTTGGTGTCATAGTCGGCTCTGTGCGCCCTGCTTCCCAATTGCGGACGCTTGTTTCGCTAATTGCAAGCCTGAAGGCAACCTCTGCACGGCTAAGTCCCGCACGTTCTCTCAGGACTTGCATATCCATACCCCAATGCTCCCTTTCCAAACTATAGTACTTATTTACTAAATCAATTGACGTATTAATGCCAACTGAGGATTATTTATTAACTATATTATTTTATAATCTATTAGTTCCGTATCTGGCAAACGGTTGATTGCCCTAGAGAACACTAGTAGCTGTTTTCCGCCCTTGGGCACATAGTCAACAGCGATAGCGTAATTTTATCTTTCACGTAAAAGCTCTGGCACTTAATTTATCATTTTTTAAGAGAATAAACGCAATGGATACAATAGTTCAGGTGCGGTGGAACCTTGAAATGACAGAAACCCGGTAACTCCTGCGAAACCGGGTTTCTAATTCTCGCCAATCCTACGTAGTATTGAAATGGATTCTACTGCAACCACCTTGCAGCATCTTTGGCGTGGTAGGTCAAGATTAAGTCAGCACCTGCACGTTTGAAGCTGGTTAAAGTTTCCATGACTACACGCTGTTCATCAATCCAACCATTGAGTGCAGCAGCTTTAATCATGGAATATTCACCAGAAACGTTATAAGCAGCAACAGGTAAGTTGCAAGCCTCCTTAACGCGCCAAATGATGTCCATATATGATAGGGCTGGCTTGACCATGAGCATATCAGCGCCTTCAGCAATATCTAGTTCAATTTCCTTGAGGGCTTCCCTAGCATTACCGGGGTCCATTTGATAAGTTCTGCGATCGCCAAATTGAGGTGCTGAGTCAGCAGCGTCACGGAAAGGACCATAATAGGCGGAAGCATATTTCGCCGCGTAGGACAAAATGGGGGTATCTTGAAATCCCGCCTCATCCAAAGCACAGCGAATTGCTTGTACAAATCCATCCATCATCCCAGAAGGAGCAATAATATCTGCACCTGCTTTAGCTTGAGACACAGCTGTCTTCCCAAGCAATTCCAGAGTCGGGTCATTCAACACCCGTCCTGTTAAATCACCCACTTCCAGATAACCGCAGTGTCCGTGACTTGTGTACTCACACAAACAGGTGTCAGCGACAATAATCAAATCGGGTACTGCTTCTTTGACAGCAGTTGCTGCTTTTTGAACGATACCGCAATCATGCCATGCCCCAGTTGCATCAACATCTTTATCAGCAGGAATGCCGAATAAGATAATAGCAGGAATCCCTAGGTCATGAACCTCTTTTGCCTCTTCCACAATTTTATCTATCGAAAGTTGGAAGACACCCGGCATGGATTTGACTTCATTTGCAATTCCTTCACCGGGAACGGCAAATAGAGGATAAATTAAATCATTGGTTGTGAGAACAGTTTCGCGTACCATGTGGCGCAATTGTGAATGGGTACGCAAGCGACGAGGGCGATGAGTAGGAAACATATAGTTTTGTACAACCGAACAAACGATCGGGGATAATGGACGAAAAACAAAGCGTCACAAGCACGGAGCTAAAACGCCCTGTAGTCAGACACACTACAAAAAGCGCTTAACTGTCCTCTGCCCTACTGCCTGTGACGCTGTGGGGCAATTTTGTATTTTACAGCTAATTGCTCATTGTTAATTGCTAATTGCTATGAGCGCATACCTCTTAAACCACACGGAAAATGAAGGGATAGCGGAAAGAAGAATCGGGATTACTAAGTACAGTAACAACTGCCCAAATTGTGAGACCCCAATGTAGTAAATATCCCAAACCTGCCAATGGAATCAACAAACCAAAGCTGACAAAAATCAATGCTGCAATAATAGCTCCCCACAACCATACATTTAAGTGAAAATTAATAGCTTCTTTAGCATTCTCTTTAACGATAGGATCGTCGGAGACAAGAAGCACAGCAATAGGTATGCCAATGGATACAAAGGTCGTACTAAAAAAGATGGCTCCATGACACAGTGCTGATAAAAGCTTTCGCTTATCCGTGTCGTACATTTGCTTCTCCCGTGCAGTTAGGTTTGCAATATATAAGACCCTATCACGAGCGTTGTTGTCTTAAGATGAAAACACTCGCTAAAGTTGGAAAAAGTTAAGTTAAGTTAAGTTACAAGCAAACACAGTATGTCAACTGAAATTCAGTCTGAACTGCATCAAGCAGTTGAGCGTCGCCGCAACTTTGCGATTATTTCTCACCCTGACGCAGGTAAAACAACACTGACAGAAAAACTCCTACTCTACGGAGGTGCTATTCACGAAGCAGGCGCAGTCAAAGCCAGACGAGCGCAGCGCAAAGCGACTTCTGACTGGATGGCAATGGAACAACAAAGGGGTATTTCCATTACTTCTACAGTCTTACAGTTTGAGTACCAGAACTGTCAAATCAATTTGCTCGATACCCCAGGTCACCAAGATTTTAGTGAAGATACCTATCGCACTCTCTCTGCTGCTGATAATGCAGTTATGTTGATTGACGTGGCGAAAGGATTGGAACCGCAAACGCGCAAGTTGTTTGAAGTGTGTAAGATGCGGGGTATTCCTATTTTCACATTTGTTAACAAACTCGACCGTCCGGGAAGAGAACCCCTGGAACTTTTAGACGAAATCGAGCAGGAGTTGGGCTTACAGACCTACGCAGTCAATTGGCCCATAGGGATGGGCGATCGCTTCAAAGGAATCTACGATCGCCACGAACAACAGATTCACTTGTTTGAAAGGACAGCACACGGTAGCCGCGAAGCGGTGGATACGGTAATTGATTTGGGTGATTCAAGGATTGAAGAACTTCTAGAACAAGACCTTTACTACCAATTAAAAGACGAGTTAGAGCTTCTAGAAGGAGTGGGTCCAGACTTAGACTTGGAATTAGTACACCAAGGAAAAATGACCCCTGTCTTCTTTGGTAGTGCGATGACCAACTTTGGTGTAGAGTTATTCCTTCATTATTTTTTACAATATGCTCTCAAACCAGGAACTCACAACAGTACTCTAGGAGAGATTCCACCAACATACCCGGAATTCTCCGGATTTGTCTTCAAACTCCAAGCCAATATGGACCCGAAACATCGCGATCGCGTGGCTTTTATCCGTGTTTGTACGGGTAAGTTTGAAAAAGATATGACAGTTTCTCATGCCCGTACTGGTAAATTAGTCCGCCTATCTCGCCCGCAAAAGCTTTTCGCCCAAGAACGGGAATCAATTGATGTTGCTTATGCTGGCGATGTGATCGGTTTAAACAACCCCGGAGTTTTTTCTATAGGTGATACAATTTACACAGGTTCAAAAATAGAGTATGAGGGTATCCCTTACTTCTCGCCCGAACTATTTGCAGTTCTCCGCAATCCCAACCCATCTAAATTCAAGCAATTCCAAAAAGGTGTGTCGGAACTGAGAGAAGAGGGAGCCGTACAAATTATGTACTCAGTAGATGAAGCCAAGCGCGACCCGATTTTAGCAGCCGTCGGTCAACTACAATTTGAAGTTGTGCAGTTCCGCTTACAGAATGAGTATGGGGTAGAAACCCTCCTAGAACTGTTACCCTACTCCGTCGCCCGTTGGGTTGAAGGCGGTTGGGAGGTGTTGAACAAAATTGGACGTATGTTTAACACAACAACCGTAAAAGATAGCATGGGACGCCCTGTGTTATTATTCCGCAATGAATGGAATTGCCAACAACTGCAAGCAGACCATCCAGAGTTAAAATTAAGCGCTATTGCACCAGTGTTTTCCGGACAACAGCCCACAGAGGTTAGTGGATAATGGCTAATAGTTAATTGCTAATGGCTAATGACAATTAACTATTAGCCATTCACAATTAGCAATTAACAATTAGCACTGAACAATTATGCCTTCACCATCCGAATCATCTTTGGAAAACGGTTTAAAAGTCCTAAAACAAGGAAATTTCCAGAGGGCGATCGCAATTTTACAAGCAGTTGCTACTCAAGAAGGTAACAGCAATACTGGGTTACAAGCACAGGTTGGGTTAGTTGTGGCTTATGCAAGAAGCGGTAATATTCCACAGGCTATTTCTTTGTGTCGGTCTCTTACTCAAAGTTCTAATTCCCAAGTTAATGAATGGGCAAATAGTACTTTAAAACAGCTAGCACCAGGGGAAGTTGGGAAGCAGGGGAGCGAGGAAGCAAGGGAGCAGAGCAAGACAAATATCCCTGAGTATTCTCCACCGCTTCCAGCAGTTCGGGACAAAGTCAAATCGTTACCAATTTATTGGCGACGAGCAGGAAGAGCAAAAAGTTGGCAACCCCTGCAAAAGCTGAATTTAGTCCCCTTGAGGTTGCTCATAGCAGGAAGTTTCATCGCATTGTTTTGGGTGCTCAGGGAACTAGTGGTGTTTGTAATGCGGTTTATCAATGATATTTTGGTCCGATTACCTTATCTCGAACCAATACAACTGTTATATGCCAATCCTACCTTGTTTCTACTCCTCGTACTCTTGATTTTGATGGGGTCTTCTCCTTGGTTGCTTGACCAACTGTTCGTACGTTTTTATGATCAGCGAGAACTCAGAAAGGAAATTTTAAATAGCTACAGTCCAGAAGCTGTGCGAGTGTTACAACGTTATTGTCAGCAGAGAGGTTGGCAATTCCCAAAACTGAGCATTTTACCAACAGCAGTGCCTGTTGCCTTAACCTATGGTAATTTATCTCGTACTGCGCGAGTTGTTGTCAGTCAGGGTTTATTAGAACAATTGGAAGAAGATGAGATAGCTGTTGTTTATGCTCACCAACTAGGACATATTGCTCATTGGGATTTTGTGGTGATGTCTTTGGTAGTGCTGGTCACAATTCCGGTCTATGGAGCTTATCACCAATTTGCTAAATGGGGTGACACAACGCAAGGGAAAATTTGGCGATTGGCTCTGGCTACTATGGCAAGTTTAGCTTACGGGGTGTGGTGTTTGCTTGCGCTTACTTCCTTGTGGTTGTCCCAGTTGCGACAATATTATTGCGATCGCGTTGCTGTGGATATTACTGGTAATCCCAATGGTCTTGTCCGTGCTTTACTCAAAATTGCCATTGGTATTGCTAGCGATATTCAAAAACAAGAACACACCAATTGGCAGTTAGAAAGCTTGAATATCCTAGCACCAGTTAGCTACCAACAGAGTATTTGTTTGGGTAGTATTGCTCCCCATACAACTTTTGAATCATTTTTGATGTGGGATTATCTCAATCCTTATCGGTGGTGGTTTGTTGTCAATAAGACTCATCCAATGATGGGCGATCGCCTGCAACGTTTGGTGACAGTGGCTCGTTGCTGGCGTTTAGAACCAGAACTAGAGATAGAAAGCCAACAGCCGATAAGGGTGAGACGACAAACTTTCTTATTTCAAATTGCGTCCTTGTTAGGAATTATCTTAGGTGTTGCGTTTGGAGTTTTGATTTGGGTCTTTTGGCAGCTGGCATATGCACTGAAGTTTTTAAACTTAAAGTGGATATACGACGGTTGGTCGTTTTTAATCGGTTGCTTGCTGATAGGGTTTAGCATTGGTATTCTGCTGCGGATGAATTCGTTTTTTCCCGATCTCAAATCAGCTACTTTACAAACCAATGAACGCCTTCCAGAACTATTAGCAAATCCAACAGCCCTTCCAGTAGACAGTACGGGTGTATATCTTGTTGGTAAGCTGTTAGGTCGTCGCGGTACTAGTAACTTTTTGGGACAAGATTTCATCCTGCAATCCAATACGGGTTTAGTGAAATTACACTACATTCCCTTATTGGGGGAACAAACCAACCCTCAAGATTTGCTGGGTCGTCAGATTACCATTACAGGTTGGTTGCGACGAGGCTCAACGCCTTGGGTAGACATTCACACTTTGCAAACTCAAAGCGGTAAAACTATCCATAGCCCCCATCCTATTTGGTCTACGGTTTTGGCTGTCGCATCTGAGGCTTGGGGTGCCTATCTGTTATTAAGGGGGTAGACCAAATAATTCGTAATTCGTAATTCGTAATTCGTAATTAAAAATTCATTAATACAGTCGAGGACTAAAAGCCTACTCTAGTCTGGGTTTGGTGACTCCGGCAATTCCGGGTGACTTGACAGATGTGGCAAGATGTGGTGAAAAAAGTGGCGAAGGTATTGTCGGAGAAACTGGGTTTCTCCTGCATTGCTATCCCTTGCAGTATTGAGTGAAGAATTTTCCCCACACCCCACGCCCTGCTTTTGTAAAGAAATATTGCATATAACGAAAATAAATGTTACATAATTTAATATAAACAGCTGCAACATATAAGACTAAGGCTGAATGCTCAGTTTTTAAGCGGCTGCTTGTGCCAAAATATCCCCCTTTTTCTTCCCAACACAGCAAAAAGTTAGCCAGCCTCAGGCTGGTTTTTGTTTCCAGGATGCCAATTTTTAGAAGAAAAAGTGTATTTTATGTTACTATGCAATTATGCAATTCCTGGAAATGTCTACCCTGAACTAGCTACGTGTAAAATACCGTGATAATGTAAGGAATGGTGTTGCATTCTTCGGCAAAAAAGAATTAAAGGGTTTTTCAGTGGGAGAATTAGTCTGTAGAATTCATAATTTTTAGAATAAAGGTGTTATAGACGTTGTGTGCGCTTCTGTATTAAACAAGTTTGATCTCGGTGAAAAACTGTATTGTATAGGTTAACAGTTTGGAGTAACAAAATTGGTTTGTGGCAATGTTGGTCAATTGTATCTATCAAACGCTGCTCGCCAAGCTACTGTTTTTTGCCTGGTCGTTTTCAATCTCATGTTCACTTTGGAGGTATAGTTCATGTCCGTTCGCCTATACATAGGTAATTTGCCAAAAGAAGAAATAGACCGTCAAGAGCTGCAAGCAGTCTTTGCTGCTGAAGGTGATGCTGTGACCACTAAGTTGATCAAAGACCGTAAAACAGGTAAATGTCGCGGTTTTGGTTTTCTTACAGTCAATAATGACGAACAAGCTGACCAAATTATTGAAAAATACAATGGTCAGCTATTCAAAGAATCACCGATTAAATTAGAGAAAGCATTGCCTCGTACAAAAGGCGGTGATGAAAATGCTGAGGAGCAAAGTTCGCCTAAAGTTTCGAGCCCTGCTACAAGCGGTAATTCAGGTTCTACACCGAAAGAACACAATCGCAGAGAAAAAGGTTCCAAGAAATCTCGTCGCGGTGGCGGTGGGAATCGAGAAAACGTACCTGCAGCTGCTTCTTCGGATGATGCGGTTCGTCCAGATCCTCGCTGGGCTAACGAATTGGAAAAACTCAAGCAAATGCTAGCCGCTCAAACTACGAGCTGAGCCAATGCATGAGAAATTAAAAATTAAAAATTAAAAGTGCATTCAATTTTTAATTTTTAATTTTTAATTGGTTATTGCTGTCCCTTCACTATTCAGTTAAAGGGAATGTTTAACCATTGTTTTAAGTGCGATCGCAACTGTTGGGAGAACTGCGATCGCAGGCTGAATTTCTCAGAACGAATGGGCTTGCGATGCGAATCTAGTGTCCAACCATAGTCACTACTTAGGCGCAGCTTACTCTGCCAATCAGAGATGGAAATAATCAGCCCTGGTGCAGGGCTATTATCGATACCTTGTACGCGGAATACATAATTAAATGTGTTCTGTTTACCAGGAGCAACAGTAGAAGGTTGACCATATTCCCCTAACAGTCGCGATCGCACTTGTTCGACCATACCCGGTGATTCAAACTCTTCCAAAGTCCGAACTGCCAAAGTTAGGGCAAAGTAAAATTCTTCAACAGGGACAAACTCTAATTGCATAAGCTAATTTCTGTTAGAGGTGCAAGAAAATAGTACAGAATAGCGTAGCTAAACTGATCCCCTGTCAGTAGACAAAAATTTTTATACATTTTGTGTATGAGTAGGCAAAAGTTGTCCTAGTTGCAATATACATTTTTCTCACGCCCATCATGACTCCACTCCCGAAGTTTAAAACTCCAGAATCACAGAAGCATTAGAAATTCTAATTTAAATCATAAGTTTTTCTTTATAGTTGTCGAGAAAAATACAAAGTTTAAATTTCCTTATTAAAGCTATTAGTAAAAAATATAAGAGTTCAAAAATTAAGGGTTTCAAGAAGAATAGTCAAGATAAAAATATTACTTCTGAAAGCAGATGTGTAACAATATATGCCAGATTAAATTACTATAAAGAATAGTTAAACTTTCATGAACGAGGTAGAAAGCTTGAGGAAGCCTCCTCAGAAAAGCTAGAAACCTGTCATCAGAAAAGACACCAACAAACTATGAACTCTAGAACTGAGCAACGTATCGCCTTGATTTCAGTCCACGGCGACCCGGCGGTTGAAATTGGGAAAGAAGAAGCTGGAGGACAGAATGTTTACGTGCGCCAAGTGGGAGAAGCACTGGCGAGACTAGGGTGGAAAGTTGATATGTTTACCCGCAAAATAAATGCGGTGCAAGAAACAATAGTTCAGCACAGCCCTAATTGTCGAACCATTCGATTGCAAGCTGGTTCTCTTGAATTTGTGCCTCGAGACAATTTGTTTGGGTATTTGCCAGAATTCTTAGAGAATTTCCTCAAATTCCAACAAGAAAACGGGTTTAAATATTCTCTAATTCACACAAACTACTGGCTTTCTAGCTGGGTAGGGATGCGATTAAAGGAGATTCAAGAGAGCAAGCAGGTTCATACCTACCACTCTTTAGGAGTCATCAAGTACAACACAATAGAAGCGATTCCTTTAATAGCTAGCACTCGGTTAGCAGTGGAAAAAGAGGTATTGGAGAATGCAGAACGCATAGTGGCGACGAGTCCACAGGAAAAGGAACATATGCGAACCTTTGTTTCCACTAAAGGCAGTATTGATATTATTCCCTGCGGTACCGATATTCGTAGATTTGGTTGCGTTGACAGACAAGCAGCAAGAGCAACGTTGGGAATTGACCCGGAAACGAAGCTCGTGTTGTATGTGGGTCGTTTTGACCAACGTAAGGGTATAGAAACCCTGGTACGTGCTGTAGCAGAGTCAGAGTTTCGTTCCTCTGATAAATTTCAATTAATTATTGGTGGTGGTAGCCGTCCAGGTCATAGTGACGGTATTGAACGCGATCGCATTGAAGCCATTGTCAACGAATTAGGGATGGGGGACTTTACCACCTTCCCTGGTCGTCTGAGTCAGGAAATTCTGCCATATTACTACGCAGCTGCTGATGTTTGCGTCGTTCCGAGCCACTACGAACCTTTTGGACTGGTGGCGATAGAAGCGATGGCGAGTGGAACACCTGTTGTTGCAAGTGATGTTGGTGGTCTTCAGTTTACAGTTGTAGCTGAGGAAACAGGTTTACTCGCCCCACCAAAAGATGTCGCTGCTTTCAAGACTGCGATTGACCGCATTCTTAGCAGCACAGAGTGGCGAGACCAACTAGGTCAAGGTGGTAGAAAGAGAGTTGAAGCTAAGTTTAGTTGGGATGGAGTCGCTTCTCAGTTAGGCGAACTCTACACTCAGTTACTGCAAGAGCTACCTCAACCCACACAGAAAGAAGCAATATTAGTGAGTTAACGGTTTTTGATTCACAGATAGCCAAAATGCTAGTAAAAATTTTGTAAAGACTTCGTCAAGGAGTCTTTTTCTATTGCTTTTATTGATTTTTAATATTTATGATTTAGCCAATATTAATTTGCAAATCTAATGAGTTGAGACTTTAACCAAAATAGTTTTTTAGAGATTGCTCCATCAGGAATTACTATGACCTTCAAGAATTGCTTAACGTCGATAGA
>JAWQFQ010000145.1:5805-23158 GCA_035967975.1 Scytonema sp. PMC 1070.18 | reverse complement strand
CCCTCACTCCCTCCCTACACCTGCATCTTCTGCAATTTCCGCCAAGACAAGAAGAAAAAGAAACTTGCGAGTAAAGTCAACGCCAACATAGGAAACCAAACTCCCCCCCAACCCACACCACGGACATAAGCATCGCGAGTTAACTCAATGTAATATCTGGCGGGTATAATATTGGCAACCCAACGGATACCTGCAGGAATATTAGCTATGGGATAAATAAAGCCGGATAATTGGAGTGAGAGCAGAAAGGCTGTGAAAGCAACTGCTTGTATAGCAGCACTTTGGGCTTTGGTATTACTGCCAATAAAAATACCCCAAAATACACCACAGGTAATGTAAAGCATCGAACTGAGAATCAAGGGTATGGGGTTTCCAGCAAATCTCAAACCGAACAACAGCCAAGCTTCTATATTGACTAAGAATACCTCTGCCATACCTACCAACCAGAAAGCAAGTGCTTTACCAAGTAGGTACTCTGTACCTGTTAAGCTAGATGCATAAACTTGAAAAATTGTCCCCTGTTCGTGCTCTTTTGCTGTTGCTAAAGCAGCAAGCAATGGAGGAAATAGGGTCACGGTAATCGCTACAGCACCAGGACCAATATATTTCAAAGTTTCTAAGCCCGGATTATACCATAGCCGAGATTCAAGATTCACAAGGGGAACGCGACTACCACGTAGATTTTCAATAAAGGCATTGGTTGTAGCTTTAGCATAACCCCTGACTACATTAGCTGTGTTAGCATCAGTGCCATCTATTAAGACTTGCACTTGAGATGCACGTCCCTTCCTTTGCAAATCTCGTGTAAAATCTGGAGGGATAATCAATCCAGCTGAAACGCTACCCTTATCCAACAATTCTGATATATCAACTGCTGGACTGCTAGTCACTATATTAAATTTATTAGTACGCTCAAAGGTAGCAATATACTCCCGGCTGCTAGGAGTTCTATCTAAATCCTGAATCGCAAGGTCTATTTTGTTGACTTCCAAAGATACCGCAAAGCCAAACAATAATAATAGTATCAAAGGTAACACAAGCGCGAGTGTCAAACTCAAGCGATCGCGTCCGAGTTGGGTTAGTTCTTTGACTGTTTGTGTAAATATACGTTTCATTGATAGTGGATAGTTGATAGTGGATAGTTGATAGTGGATAGTTGATAGTTGTTTCGCGACTAACTACTAACTACTAACCACTATCCATTCTCTTAATCCTTCGGAACATATAACCCCTTCTGTCGTGCTTGTTCTACGACACTGATAAAGACATCTTCTAGAGAGAATCCCATTTCTCTGTGGCTGTGTACATTGATACCAGCTTCTTGCAACCAGGTTTCAACTTGCGGGATTTGCGATCGCGGTTCATCTAAGACGGTGTGTAAACGCGAACCAAAAATTGAGACTCGCCAGCGTTCTAATCTCTGTTTGAGAAAATCTGACGCTTTTTGTAGTGGTTCGCACTCCCACTCGACTAATTGACCGGGTTGTTCTTGTTTGACTTGGCGTGGGGTTCCCTGCGCCATGAGTTCCCCTGCTACCATAAACCCCAAACGGTGACACTGTTCCGCTTCTTCTAAGTAATGGGTGGTAACTAATATTGCCATACCTTTACTAGCAAATTGGTTAATCCATCGCCAAAACTCTCTTCTGGCGAGGGGATCGACGCCGGAGGTTGGTTCATCAAGAAATAAAACTTTCGGTTCGTGCATTACGGATGCGCCAAAAGCAACTCTTTGCTTCCAACCACCAGGTAAGTCGCCAGTTAACCTATCCTCTTGACCAGATAAGTCGCTCATTTGGAGAACCCAATTTTTCTTTGCTCGTCGATAGCGGCGGGGAATACCATAAACACCACAGTAAAATTCTAGGTTTTCTCCAATACTTAGGTCATCATATAGGGTAAACTTTTGCGACATATAACCGATTTTCTGACGCACTTCAGCACTGCGTAATTGACCCGTTTCTCCTGCTAGAGTGACTCTTCCAGAAGTCGCTGGTAACAAGCCACAAAGCATTTTGATAGTGGTGGTTTTTCCTGCACCATTTGCCCCTAAAAGACCAAAGACTTCACCATATTTTATGTCTAAATTAATATTTTTAACTGCGTGAAAATCTCCAAATGTTTTATTTAGGTCTTCTGCACCAATGGCTGTTCCCGAAAATTGTTCTTGATTAAGTATTCTGGGATACTGACTAACAGAATTGTTTCCTTTCTGTTCTCGCAACCGGGCGACAAAGGTATTTTCCAGGGTTGGTGTATCGGTAGCAAAATTTTCTACAGGAATCTTTTCCTGCGTTAATATACGCTGTATTCTCTCTGTGGTTTCTCTGGGTTGGGCTGTGAGGATATCTAGGCGATCGCCAAAACGTTGTACATCTGATACCAAATCTCGCAAATCAACATTCTTGCTGAGAATGTCTCCAGCTTTGTCTAGCTGCGCTGTTTTTAAGTAGACTTCTAATCTTTGTACCCCCAAGCTGGCTTTGATTTTTGCTGGTGTATCGCACTGCTGAATTTTGCCATCGTACATTAAAGCAATCCGAGAACAGCGTTCTGCTTCATCTAGATAAGGGGTCGCAACAACTGTTGTCATACCTTCAGTGACAGCAAGTTCTGCTAAGATATCCCAGAATTCCCGCCTTGACACGGGATCTACACCTGTTGTCGGTTCATCTAACAGTAGAATCTTGGGTTGATGGATAAGCACGCAGCATAAAGCAAGTTTTTGCTTCATCCCACCTGAGAGGCGTCCAGCGAGACGTTCTTTAAATTGTGCTAGGTCTAGTAAGTTAAGGTAGTATTCGCTACGTCTAGTGAAAGAGTTTTCGCTAACTTCACGTAAGCCTGCTGCATAACGTAAGTTTTCCCATATGCTCATATCTTGGTAGAGACTGAAGCGTTGGGTGAGGTAGCCCATTTGCAGGCGCATATCTCTGGGTTGGGAGTCGAGGACTTCGACAATCCCGTTGGTTTGTGACATGACTCCTGAGAGGATTTGAAAGGTGGTGGTTTTTCCTGCTCCATCGGGTCCTATCAGTCCAAATATCTCGCCTTGGTTGATGTCTAAGTTGATACCTGCAACGGCTTCCGTTTGTTTGTTGTAG
Source organism: Scytonema sp. PMC 1070.18 (assembly GCA_035967975.1). Classification (GTDB taxonomy): domain Bacteria; phylum Cyanobacteriota; class Cyanobacteriia; order Cyanobacteriales; family Nostocaceae; genus Scytonema. The sequence continues at coordinate 20,054 of JAWQFQ010000145.1, read as the reverse complement.
CAGTGATGCAGGTCTCGGATGGTGATGACGGGGGTGTTGAGTTGTTTTTGTTTGGTGTTTTCTTGGGTGGTGATTGTCATATTTATTGAACCGCAGAGACGCAGAGGACGCAGAGAGGAGGATGAGGAGAATGAGGAAGTATGGGAGCTATTTTTCTGGCTGTCCATTGTCCCCTTCTGCTCCCTCTTCTACGAGAATCCTTGCATCAGCTGGCATTCCGGGTTTTGCTAAACCTTGGGGATTGTTGAGGGTGAGTTCTATGCCGAAGACTTGTGTGACTCTGTCTTTTTTGAAGTATATGTTTTCTGGGGTGAAGCTGGCTTTGGGGTCGATTCGGGTGACTGTTGCTTGTAGGGGTTGGTTGGGGAAAGTGTCTAAGTATATGAGTGCGGGTTGATTGAGTTTGACTTGACCGATTTCGCCTTCGGGGATGAAGCCTCGGAGGTAAAGGTTATTTAGGTTGACGATGGTTACGAGTGGTTCTCCTGCAGCAATGACTTCGCCCGGTTCTACAGAACGGGTGATGATGGTACCGCGTATAGGGCTGTTGACTTTTAAGTAATCTATGTTTGCTTGGACTTGTGCTTGGGATGCTTTGGCGTTTTGAACTTCTTGTTGGGCGACTGCAATGTCGGTGCGGGCTTGGGCTATTTGTTTTTCAATTTGCAGTGCGGCTGCGGCTCGAATGGGTGCATTGCGAAGGGCGGCTTGGGCTTGGGTGAGTCTTCCCTGGGCTGAGTCAACTTGCTGCTGTGCTGTAGCAACGCGGGCTTGAGCAACGTTGAGCGCTGCTGTGTCTTCGTCTCTTTGTTGGGCTGATACTGCTCCTTGTTTGTACAAGTACTCGGTGCGTTTTTGTCTAATCTCTCCTAGCTTTAAGTTTGCTTGTGCTTCTGTGAGTTGGGAGCGAGCGGCTGCTAGGGCATTTTTTGCTTCTGTCACTCGACCTTGGCTTTCTTGTTGTGCTTGCTCTGTAGTAAGGTTGGCTTGCTCTAGTTGGGCTTGCAAGATGGGTAACTGTTGGCGCGATCGCTCTAATCTTTCTTGTGCGGCGCGGACACGGGCTGCGGCTCCCTCTAGTTGAGCTTTCAGTTCTGAATCATCAATTTGTACTAACAATTCACCAGGCTTGACTGTATCTCCTTCTCTCACAGAAACATTAGCAACTCGACCACCGATTTTAGCTGCAACATCGGTTTCGTAACCTTCTATTCGACCACTGACAAATAAACCTTCCGGTTCGGGTTCGTAAATAAATGTTTGATAACCTCCGTATCCAATGCCTGCAAGAATTGAGAGTATACCCACAATTAACACTGGTTTAGGAATACGTCTTCGGGGTTTTTTCGGTGGTTCGGGTTTGGTCGATGGCTTTGTTTCCTCGACAGGACTGCTATTAGTCTCTAGAGAATCTTGGAAAGGTTCGGTTGGTGTCTGTGTCATATCTAGGGTGTGGGGTGTAGGGTGTGGGGGAAAGAAATTTTATTTATACGTTATTGGTGTAAATAGTTCATGACAGTTCCTGAGAAATAAATTCATAGATTCTTTTTTTGATTGACTGGTTAATCAATTTTGTCCTAACAAAATTTGCCCGTTGTTGTACATAGAGTTTCCTAATCTGCTAATGCACAAATTTATCTGCGTTGAGGGTGCGTTCATCTGCGGTTAGTTATTTCTTCATGTATCGCACGAATATGGAAATCGCTATATAAATCCTTTTCAGAATCTAAAATCATTCCTTGGAGGAAAATTTCAACAGTAGTTGCTACCATCTTATCTGGGCTAATTTGCTGTGCATCAGGCTGTAAAAATACTTCACGCGTAATGAGATAGGCGAGAAATGAACCGACAAAACAACGAGCAGCGGCGGCTGAGTCCATAGGTTTAAAGACTCCAGATGATATTTGCTTTGCAAAATAGCGGTTTAAAAAAGAAATAGAACGACTAGGACCAATTTTATTAATCATCTCCGCAATGACTGGTTGTCGAAAAGCTTCAGAAAGCAGCAGCTTCATTAGCGCCATTGATGTTGGGTTTTCTATAATTTTGAGAAAGGCTTTACCAAACATTGTCAGTACATCACGAGGCGGTTTGCTCATCATCTCTTCTTCACTGTGAATGAGCAATTGCAGCACCGACAAACGCTGCTCAACCACCTGTTTAAATAAGTCGCCCTTATCCTTAAAGTAGTGATATATCAATCCGGGCGAACCAATTCCGGCTGCTACAGCAATATCCTTGTTGGTCGCCTTCTCAAAGCCTTTACTAGCAAAGACTTGCAATGCACCATCAATTATCTGCTGTCGCCGACCCTCAAAGTCTTGTTCATCTCGTGGGGGCATAGTCATAGTTGATTGATTGGTCAATCAAAGTATAGCACAATTATTAGGACTGCTATCAATACCTGGTCTGTTCAAGATCGTTGAGGCTCCACCAAACCCGTTGAATTACCAACAAACCCGGTTTCTAATTTTCGTTGAGCCGAGTAGTATTGGCTCCACATTCGGTCCGAATTTATTTCTTGGAAATTCCTTAACCAACAAGTATAGGGATTGCTATAATAGATATTACGCACTCAAAGTAATAAGTTATTCTTGATGCAGCACAATGTACAAGTTGTTTTAAGTCATCACCCTGCTTTTGGTTGATTGTAAGGGCTATGAAGTGTAGTTTACTGGAAAAGTCAAAATCATCCTTATTATAGTATTCTTTGTCAGATTTTTAGTCTATCTTTGAGCTGAAAGGCATAACAGAAAGGATAAGCTGGGAATGATAAATCGTCGATAACAAGATGATTCTTCATTACTGGTAGTAACCTTGATTTCAGATACCAGGAAATTCACGGCTTAAAAATTCAAATTTGCTACAAAATACTAAACAAACTTTTCTATCTGTAGGATTATCAACTTTTAATCATCATGAAATCTCGTTTTTCTAAATTGCGTAAAGGTGTTGCGTTCTTTCTTGCTGGTGTAGGAACGTCCATAGGTGTCGGATTAGCTACACCCACCCCAGCAGACGCATTACCCGTAGGTGAGTTATTTTTGCGCGGACTTCAAGTACTACAACTTTCTAATCTTTCAACGAAGCAAAAAGTCGCTTTAGGGAGCGACATTCACCAACAGGTACGCAGCAATTACAGACTCACTACCAATGCTAATGTCAGCCGTATAGGTCAACGGTTGGCTAATGCAAGTGGATGTTCTGATATTCCTTTTAAATTCTATGTGGTGCAAGACTCTAGTATCAACGCCTTTGCAACTACAGGGGGATACGTATACGTCCACAGTGGACTGCTGAACGCGGTTGACAATGAAGCCCAGTTAGCAGGGGTTTTAGGTCACGAAATTGCTCATATTTGTAATAATGATTTGATTCAAAAACTGAGACAAGCGCAAATCGCTCAAGGTATAGCCTCTCTTGCTGATTTGGATAGAAGCGCTTTAGCTGGATTAGCTTACCAGGTAGCAGTAGATTTACCAAATAGCCGTGAAGCTGAATTTGACGCGGACGCTTCTGGATTACAGTATATGCGACGGGCGGGTTATAACCCTAATGCCATGATTGCATTCTTGAGAAAATTGGACACTCAACGTTCTCAACCCGCCTTTTTGAGTACCCACCCTGGAGCAAAAGACCGAATTAAAGTTTTACAAGATAGGATTGCTAGGAATCAGTAATTCAGTCATCAGTCAATACTGCTCGGTTAGACGAGAATTAGAAACCCGGTTTCTTAAAGAAACCGGGTTTCTGATGACTTTGTGTTAATAATCACTCTCAATACTGCAAGGGTTATAGTGTTCATCCCGTTTTGATCCCCCCAGCCCCATTGAAAAGGGGGGTTTAAAGCCTCCCTTCATAAGGGGGGTTGGGGGGATCAAGTCTTAACCGACAAGTATTGTAATCACTCTCTATATTTACCAATTGACTAATTAGAATTATCTCTCGTTGGTTGGAAGAAACAGAATATTGTACTTTCTAAGATAATCAAGCATACTAAAAGCTTTTACTCTCTTCCCGGTACAAAATTACTGATTCTGAACCTTGGGTCTTAGCAGTTTTTTATAGGTCATCTTCTGGACCTGCTGCTGCATCATTGTAGAGACGCTAAATTTAGCATCTCTATTCTTTTTCATAGTTAATATTCAAGCAATTACTCGTGATGAGTAATGACAGAAAATATTGATGAGTAATCAGCGTTAGACAATGACATTTTCATCGCCGTTTCTAAAATTTCCTTCACACCCTCAATACTGCTGACATTTAAACCAGTAGATTTTGCTTCTTCAATAAATAAATCCGTATCTTTCATCAGATGTTTTGTAGGGAAATTGGGATTAGCGTAATTACCTTCAAGCATTCTTTGTAATTTTTTGTCAAATGTTGGTGCAAAAAGAGCACTTTCCCGTAGGATTTGCATAAATACATCTACATCAACACTTTGACGCTGAACAAAACTCAAGCTGAGTGCAAAAGCACTGGTGAGAGAAGCAATTAATTGATTGAGCGCTAATTTAAGAGCAGACGCAGATCCAACAGCCCCTACAAGTCTAGGCTCTGGACCAAAATTTTTCAATAATTCTAGATGGCGCTGATATTGTTCTCGAAGTGCGCCGACCATGACAATCAGTTTACCCGCTTTAACCTCTGGAATACTACCAAGGACAGGCGCTTCTATGTACTCACCGCCAGCTGCGACCACAGCGTCTCTAATTTCTCGGCTTTCGCTGGGAGTAATTGTCCCCATTTGGATAACACTACGTCCTGCTACAGTTCGCCAAGACCGATCCGAAAGCAAAACACTGTATATTGCTGCGGCGTTAGTTAGCATGAGAATGACACAATCAGCAGCATTAATTGCTTGGTAGGGATGTGTGGCTACTTCAGCACCTGCTGCTTTGAGTGGTTCCAATTTTTCTGGGGTACGGTTGTAAGCAATAACCGGAATATTTGCTTCTAACAGCCTTTGCGCCATTGGTAGTCCCATCAATCCAGTCCCCAGAAATGCTACCTTCATTTTTTTACCTTCCCTTGGTCAAGCTTTCTTCATTTTGGAAAATTTTCTTGAGCTAATAGCCATTAGCCATTAGCCATTAGCCATTAGCCATTAACCATTAACTAATTTAACCACCAGCAGCAAATGTCACCATAATCATCACTGAAAGTAGAATACCGGGGGTTAACAGTACTACTAGCATTAATAGGTCATGAGAAGTCATAATTATTACCTTTAGAGAAACTTTATTCTTAAATGCAATCACTGCTATCTTAGACCAGTTTCTACCGATGCATTGTTAATCCTGCTGAATTTTTCAGATTTCCTTCAACTCTGGAACAATAAAACCTCGCAAAGGTTGTGCGGCTTCTTCCTTTGTCAACCCTTTACTCTGAGCAAGAACCCCAAACCCACCTAAACCTAAAGGATCTAAAAGCTGGTGTAGTGCATCCCTACGTTTTAGCAGCTGCGATACGGGTTGCTGGGTATAGGAAATAGATGCAATTCTTGCTCCTAACCCCAATGCCATCAAAAACAATGCTTGCTCTGTAAATCCGACTTTAACCAATCCGCACTTCTCTCCCCATCTTTCTAAAGCAGTAAAGTCAACATGAGCCGTGATATCTTGTTCCCCAATGTTAATGTAGGGGTCATTATGGCGATGGTGTTGGTAGTAACACTGGAGTGTACCTTGCGATCGCCTGGGATTATAATAACGGTGAGCGGGGTAACCATAATCAATCGTCAGTAGATATCCTCGTTGCAAGCACTCTGCAACCGTACTCAACCAATGGAGAGCCGCCAAATTAACTTCGCTACGATATTCATCAATATAACCACTGACATCTACTCCGACTAAATCAAAGTACTCAACAAGCTGTGGCGTTGAAGGAGTATCTATAAGTTCCGTAAAGGGAAAAGAGGAAGATAAGGCGGATGTGACATAAACTTCCAGTATTTGACCTTGTTGTACAACAAATTGATGCACTGGGAACGCATCCACCAATTCATTAGAAAAAAAGCAGCCAATCACTGAATTCTTAGGTATCTCCTCCAAACTACACCAGCGTACAGAAAATTCTTGCAAGCGTTGTTGTTGTAGTCCCTTTAACAGAGAAGACTTTTCAACAATGACGTAATCAATAGCATGAAAAAAATCTGAGTACTGCTGCTTTACATAGCTTACGATATCCAAAGCCAATAAACCTTGACCTGCTCCCATTTCCACTAAAGAAAATGGTGTAGGTCGCCCCAGTACCTCCCACATATGAACAAACTGTTCTGCTAACAGCTCCCCAAAATCAGATCCAAGGTGGACAGAAGTAAAAAAATCTCCTTGTTTTCCAATATTTGCCGCCTTTGTAGAATAATAACCATGTTCTGGATGATAAAGCACTAAGTCCATATACTCAGCGAAAGTGATTCGTTTTTGAGGACTTATTGCAATAATCTGGGAAATAGCTTCACAAAGAAATGGATTAGACAAAGTCATAATTTAGAGGTAGTTTGAAAAGTGGTTGGCTGTGATTTTAGACACTTATTAATCCCCCCTAGCCCCCCTTCAAAAGGGGGGAAAATACTCTAACGGTCCCCCTTTTTAAGGGGGATTTAGGGGGATATCGAATATGATTGCTACTGATGAAAGGACTTAGAAAACATCCTCTTAGACCATAGCGGTTTTCGGTGACATGAAGTACAACTTATCTGCGGTTATCTGCGTACACTGCGGTTTTTAATTCGAGTCCATATTGTACTCAACAACAACCCTTTGCGACTTTGCGCCTTTGCGTAAGTATAATACATACATTGGAGCAGCAACACCAAATATATATTCAACTTTCCTTTATACAAGAAGCTGTTGCAAGTATTTTTGCACTTTTTTGAATCAATTCAACATCTGATAAAGACCAAGAGTGAGGTGCTTGACAGTGATGAGCAACTAGCAATCCCCACAATCCCTTGGAAGTTAAAACTGGTGCGACTAAGTTAGCGCGAACTTGCATACTACGAAGAAAATCTCGATGACAAGTATGGATAGGTTCTAATTCAACATCCGCGATCGCCCTTATTCTTCCCGCCAAATACAAAGCAGCATACTCATCATTAAAACAATTATCCGCTCCCGTCGAACCAAGAATTGAAAATTGGTCGGAACTCAAAGATTCAAAATTCACTTGTCCCTTCCAGTTGTCGTAAAAGTAATATAAAACAACGCGATCGACCTGAAGCGATTCCCTAAGTTGATTTACTGTTTGCCTAACTAAAGTATCCCGCTCCATTGTTTTAATAAGGCGGTTGAGGACTCTTTGTAAACCCCGCTCGGTATAACCCCTTGAAATCCGGTCAAATTCTTGTTGCGAATACATTTCACAGTTACCTTGCCGTCAGGGCAGATAAAACACGGGCTATTGTATGTTGTTTCAAATATAGCTTTTGTCAGTCCGTAAATCCTCATTATTAATAGTTTTTTAAGTTTTTATTTTTGAAAATGGCGAACCCTCACCCAACCCGGTATCAAGGAAAACCTACCCAGTTGTGAGGTACTTATTCCTACAGAGGAATTACCTCAGAAGTACATCATTTAAATACATAAAGCTTCTTTTTCTAAAAAGAAACACACCAGTAGGAGTGTAATAATCTGTTCATGCTTACCAGTACCTGGAGGTATTTCTACCAACACTCCATCTTCAAGTTCATAACGTTTATCTGTACCGTCATCAAAATTTAAATACTCTTTAAGAGTGTTGATTTTAAAAGGTGTCTTGGTCATTGGAAAAACTCCAACAGCTACACATTTATAATAAGCAGTCTAATATTTAATAAATCATTTCAGAGGGAGTGGGTAACTCTTAACAGGGAAAAATTTCTAAGCTTTTTTGTTCGTCAAACTCACATTTAGTTAGTAGTTAGTAAATAGTTGTGAAAGTCTACCTTAGCAAATCCCACAGCTACTAACTACTAACTACTAACTACTAACCCTAACTATCGATCCACCGAACCCATAATAACGTCAATGCTACCCAGAATAACCACAATATCAGCCACCTTCACACCTCGCAGTAGATTGGGAAGAATTTGGAGGTTATTGAAATCAGCTGGGCGAATCTTCCAACGCCAAGGGAAGACGTTATCATCACCAATCAAGTAAATTCCCAATTCACCCTTCCCGCTTTCTACACGGGAATAGATTTCACCTTTGGGAATCTTGAAAGTGGGAGCGACTTTCTTACTAATGTACTGGTAATCAAAATCATCCCACTCAGATTTCTTCCCAGCCATCATACGCTTCGCTTCCAGGTTTTCGTAAGGACCACCGGGAAGACCTTTTAGAGCTTGTCTGAGGATTTTCACAGATTCGCGCATTTCCCGCATCCGCACCATATACCGGGCTAAACAATCACCAGCGGTTTCCCAGTGTACGTCCCAATCGAAATCGTCATAACATTCGTAGTGGTCAACTTTCCGCAAGTCCCACTTCACACCAGAAGCGCGTAACATTGGACCAGAAAGTCCCCAATTAATTGCTTCTTCACGGGTAATGGTACCAATACCCTCAACACGACGTCGGAAAATGGGGTTATTCGTCACCAGACGTTCATACTCGTCGATTTTGGGCACTATATAGTCGCAAAAGTCCTCGCACTTGTCAACCCATCCGTAGGGTAAATCAACTGCTACTCCCCCAATGCGGAAGTAGTTGTTGTTAACCATGCGATAACCAGTAGCAGCTTCCCACAGGTCATAAATCATTTCCCGTTCGCGGAATTGGTAGAAGAAGGGTGTTTGAGCCCCTACGTCAGCTAGGAATGGACCAAACCACAGCAAGTGATTAGCGATCCGGTTTAACTCCAGCATAATAACGCGGATGTAACTGGCGCGTTTAGGAATAGGAATATCAGCCAGTTTTTCTGGAGCGTTAACGGTAACAGCTTCGTTGAACATCCCCGCTGCGTAATCCCACCGACTTACATAGGGAACATACATAATATTGGTGCGGTTCTCCGCAATTTTTTCCATTCCCCGGTGTAAGTAGCCAATTACTGGTTCGCAATCAACAACATCCTCACCATCCAGGGTCATAATTAATCTCAGTACCCCGTGCATTGAGGGGTGGTGCGGACCCATATTCAGCACCATTGGTTCGGTGCGTGTTTCTATTCTTGCCATAGATTTAGTGTGTTCTCCAGTCTGGGAAAATTGTAAATCGAACCGCTTTCGTTGCCAAAAGCATCTAAGCTAAAGTTGGTTGAGGAGAGGGAAGCAGTTAGGGATCGTAACTTGATGTTTTATTTTGTTGCACTTCTTCATTAATTATATAGAGTGGGAGAGCAGGACAGACCAATTCAGGAATTTTTTCATTTCTAGCGATCGCGTTCCCCTGCCTGACTTCACTCTACCTCCTAGACCCAATTTTATTGAAACTTAACTTTATGGATATATTTATGACATCCATATTTAAATCAAATCAGTAACTTGATGCTAATTACTAATGGTTAAGTTCATTTGCTATGGGCTGGTGTTTTCTCAAAAATCACGAGACTTCAGAAACCCGGTATCTTGGAGATACTGGGTTGCTCACTTTTCACAGAATGGGCGGATTGCTATATGATTAATTCCGAACTACCAATAGATATAGAAGAAACAGGATTCTCACACATCCCCGTCCTCCCTCAAGAAGTGATTGACGGTTTAGCGGTACACCCAGACGGACATTATTTAGATGCGACAGTTGGTGGTGGAGGACACACTCGTCTTTTAATGGAAGCCGCACCAGATGTTAAAGTGACAGCGATTGACCAAGACGAGGATGCTTTAACTGCGGCGAAGAAGGAATTGGCGGAGTTTAGCGATCGCATACAATTTGTCCATACCAACTTTGCAGCTTACAACTTTCCCCAAAATACTTTTGACGGTATACTGGCTGACTTAGGCGTCAGCTCATACCATTTAGATAAAGCAGAAAGAGGTTTTAGTTTTCGTCGCGAAGCCAGTTTAGATATGCGGATGGACAGAAGACAAGCCCTCACCGCCTCTGATATTATCAATCATTGGGATGAAACCGAACTTGCTAACATTTTCTTCAAATATGGCGAAGAACGATTATCCCGACGCATCGCCAGACGCATTGTAGAACAACGCCCATTTCACACCACAACAGAATTAGCAGAGGCGATCGCATCTTCTGTTCCTGCAAAATACCGTCATGGAAGAATCCATCCCGCCACCCGCGTTTTTCAAGCCTTGAGAATTGCAGTCAACGATGAGTTAAAATCTTTAGAAATTTTCCTGAACAAAGCCCCTAATGCCCTTATACTAGGCGGCAAAATTGCTGTTATCAGTTTTCACAGTTTAGAAGACCGTATAGTCAAGCACAGTTTCAAAGATGCGCCTTTGCTAAAGGTCTTAACTAAAAAGCCCATCACTGCACAAGAAGAAGAAATTGTCAATAACCCCCGCGCCCGTTCTGCAAAATTGAGAATAGGGGAGAGAATTCATAATTCATAATTCATAATTCATAATTCATAACTCCTTGGTAATTCTACTCGAAAAGTAGACCCTTCGCCAAGTTGGCTTTCGACGGAGATAGTTCCACCCATGAGGCGTACCAACTTGTCTGCTATTGCTAGTCCCAACCCAACACCTGCGTACTTCCGCGTTGTAGATTTATCGACTTGCCAAAATTCGGTAAAAATATAAGCTAAATCTGATTCGGGGATACCAATACCTGTATCTTTAACCATCAATGCAACTCTGTCTGGATTGATTTGTTGTACTTCCACGATGACGCCACCAGTCTCTGTAAATTTAATGGCGTTGGAAAGTAGGTTGACTAAAACTTGTCGCAGGCGATTGCGATCGCTTATAATAAGGGGATTCTCAATACTTAAATGCAGAACCAAAGCCAAGTTTTTTTGCTCGGCGAGAGAACGCAGTTCTTCTGTGGTTTCTGTGACAAGATTTACCAAGTCAACTTCTTGCGCTTTGAGTTCTATGCTATTTGTCTCTAGCTTACAAAAGTCAAGTATTTCTTCAATGAGCTGGAGTAGGTGTTTGCCACTATTAACAATCCTTTCTACCATATCTCTTAATTCTGGAGGAAACATATAGTAGTAGCGGCGCAACAGCAGTTGGGAAAACCCCAAAATACTATTCATGGGTGTACGCAGTTCGTGGGACATCACCATCAATAACTGCGATTTGATGCGAGTGATTTCTTGGAGTTGTAGGTTTTGAATTTGAATTAAGCGCAGTTTTTCCTCGGCTTGCTTGCGATCGCTAATGTCTCGCACTAGCCAACGCCAACCAATAGTCTTACTCTCGCGATCATGTACGGTAGTTATACTCAAGCTAGCATGAATTCGACGAGCGTTTCGAGGTTGCAAGCGGATTTCCCACTCTTGTATTCGCTCTATATCCCCCAAACGTAGTAGTTGGGAACGAAAGTCCCGGCGATCTTCCTCTGGAATAAAGTTAACGACTGGTTTACCTATAAGGAAGTTTTTCGATATATTAAGTAAAGTTGCAGCGGCTTGGTTGGCTTCCAGAATTTTGCCTTCAACATTTGTAACCAAATAGCCATCAGGTGCTAAATCAAACAATTCCTGGTAGCGCTGACGTTCCAATTCTACTTCTTGATGAGCATATGCCAACTCTTCATTCTGCTGGCGCAATTCTTCTTCTGCGACGTGCAATTCTTCCAAGGAGACACGCAACTGCTCAAAAGCTTGTAGCAGCAAATCTTGTTGGGGTTTAGGTGCTTCCCCGACACGGTTTTGTAGAAATTGGCTGTGCTGGCGCACCAACCTTATTTTCTGACTTAACTTATCCCGATCCCGATTCACAACAAACCCCTTGTCATCTCCTCCATCGATAACGATACCTTTCATAGCGATTTGTCAAATCTATCTATAAGGTTAATAGTCACTCAGTCGTAACTCATGACTCTTGACTATTCAGTTTGGTCGTGCTTACTTCTTTTGGCTATCAGCTATCAGCTTTCAGCTTTCAGCTTTCAGCAGTCAGCTTGGAAATATATTTTCGGACGGTCTTTAGGCATTGTTGATAAGCTAATTAAACACTCTTATAGCTATATTAAGCTGACTGCTGAAGTGCTGATGGCTGAACGCTTACACTTTAATCTTCCATCAGTTCGTGTTCTTCCATCAGTAAAATCACTCCTTGAATATCTATACCCGCAGCTAATAATGGGGTGCATATAACTTGACACTGGATTGCTTTTCCCCGACGATTTCTAGCATCTAGCGTAATTTCATAGTACTCTGAAGTTTGATTAAGAATCTCTCGTATGGGCTGTCGGAGTGGTTCTAGAGGTAAGCCAATATCTAAACTCATAAAGTGTTGGGAAAAAACTTCATCAGCTCGCAAACCCCACAAGTCTTCTGCTTTGCGATTCCAAATCAGAATGTGCATATCCGGACTAAGAACGACCACTCCTGCTTGGAGACTAGTTAGAATGGATTCTAAAAAACTGTTGACTCGGTTGAGTTCATCGCTGCGCTTACGGAGTTCTTCATTCATGGTCTGCAATTCTTCGTTAGTAGATTGCAGTTCTTCGTTCATGGTCTCCAATTCTTCATTGGTAGATTGCAGTTCTTCATTAGTGGTTTCTAGTTCTTCTACAGTAGATTGCAGTTCTTCGTTAGTGGTTTCTAGCTCTTCGTTAGTAGATTGAAGTTCTTCATAAGCCGTTTCTAATTCTTGATTAGCGTGTACTAGTTCCTGTTGTAGATTTTTAAAGCGGGTCACATCGACAAAAATAATTTTTACACCCAAAAGCTCGTCTGTATTATCATCCAGCAAGGGAATAATTTGTACGTCCAGATACTTCATCTCACGGTCAGAAGCAGACCACTCAATATCTTTTAAAGTAATAGCACGACGGTTCGTCCGAACTTGGTCAATACGCGATCGCAATTCTACTGGACGGTAGGAAAGCTCTAAATCCTGCAATGGGCGACCGATATCCCTAGGATTGAGATTGAACAAGTTTCGGGCTTCGCCGTTGATTAGGATGACAGTACTATTAAGATCGACGACTAGCTGAGCAACGGGATCAATCTCAAAAGCGGCTTCATGAATACGCATCTGATCAATCATCTCTGGAACGGCTTGCTGGCTACTATGGTGAGCTATGTTCAAAAGCATTTCCCGCAAATTTCCATTAGGAACTTTGGTAAATACCCGTCGCCGTAAATCTAGTGGTGCAAAAGCGTGGTTGCGAGCTAATAGCATTTCCGCTTTACCCAAAAATAAAAACCCACCGTCATTGAGAGCAAAGTGAAACCTATCTAGAATTTTAACTTGTGTTTCTGTATTAAAATACATAAGAGTGTTGCGGCAAACCAGGAAGTCAATTCTTGAAATAGGAGCATCCTGTACCAAGTCGTGACGACCAAAGATGACGCCGCGACGCAACTCTTTTTGAACCATATAGCGCCCATTTATACGGTCAAAATATTTCTCCTGTAGTTCTGTGGGAACGCTTTCGATATCTTTTGGGCTATAACTTGCATGGCGGGCTGTATTAAGAGCATCTACATCCACATCTGTCGCAAAGACTTTTACCCGTGCTGTAAACTGTTCCATACCCAGCGCCTCAGCCAGCAACATAGCAATGGTATAAGTTTCTTCCCCAGAGGCGCATCCAGCACTCCATACTCGAATTGGTTTGCTAATCTGCTTACTTTGAAGAATACGAGGAATAATTTCATCAGCTATGTACTCCCATGATTGGGCTTCACGGAAGAAAGCCGTAACATTGATCAAAATCGTATTGAACAGTTCAGCAAACTCATCTGGATGTACCTCTAGATAATCTAAGTATTCTTTATATTCTTCTATACCTAGAATCTGCATTCTTCTCCGGATACGTCGGCTCAAGCTTGTGCGCTTATACCCACTAAAATCAAATCCACGACTTCGTTTGATATATTGTAATAAATTTTCTAAATCGGGATTGGTTTCTATGTTAGACATATACTTTTTTATACTTTTATTTTGCTCTTGTGAACTCTAGAGCGCCAGTTCAGTATTGTACCGACGCTCTAGGGACTAAACTTCTATTAAAGGAACACTCATCGGGTATACCATGAACCCGTTACATATGAGCTACTTTGAGATTGTAACTTCTAATATAGAACTCCCAATACTGTAAGAGATAGCAAAAATTAGAAACCAAGATAGCAAAAATTAGAAACCAAGATAGCAAAAATTAGAAACCAAGATAGCAAAA
>JAWQFQ010000145.1:0-5705 GCA_035967975.1 Scytonema sp. PMC 1070.18 | reverse complement strand
ATTAGAAACCCGGATTCTTTGAGAATCCGGGTTTCTGGCGCACCAAATTACCGTTAACGTGTTTTAAGTAATATAGTAGGCTAAACCAATACTTAAACCTCTTAGAACACCGTTTCTAGACTCTAGCTTTTACGCCGTAAAGCTTATAGCCATATCGTTATGCTTGTCAGTACTTTATTATTTTCTAGTTGAGCAACCGTCAGATTAGATTGAGCGCTGTTGATTAAAAATTTTTCGGTAAATTCTAAAATCTCAAATAATTTAGTTGGTATCGCCGTTTAAAGAGTCCATGCACATCGTATTGGCTATTTAGCTCGTGGTTGGTAGCTCAATGGAGAACTGCTTTGAGGGTGAATGAGAGCGTCTGTTGCCTGATATTCGTTAGAATCCAGATCGATTCTTACCGATGAATGGTATTACCTCGTTATATCCTCGTCTTTTACAACCGGGGGTATATTCTCGTCTATCTGTGTAATAGAACCATTACCCGTTAGCAGTACATCACGAATAACACTAGCACGAGCTAAAGCATCTTGTGCATCACTATCGAATCGTTGTGCTGTCAGACTTTGATTGCGATCGCGCATCCGGTTAGCCATGCGACGTGATAGAGATGCTTTTTCTTCCAATGCTCTTAAAGCAATCCACAACGCGTCTTCTAAAGCATCTGACTGCTTTGCTAATAAAGTTTCTGCGGAGAAAGCATGACCCGTACGACATCGGAACCGCAACACATCTCCCTGGGACAAATCCCAAAGAGTACCACCACAATCAGGACAAGCGAAAGGGGATGGGTTACCTGGTTTGTTATCATCGTTTATGGCTGCCATATCTACTTCTGCTACATCAGATTCAAATTCCAAGTTTCTGGGGACAGGATTATTATTTTCGACTGCTATGGGGGTATTAACCAGATTCACCAACATAGCTGGAATATCGGATAATGGCAGAACATGGTCAATATTATCCACGTTTTCGATCGCGCTACGGGGCATTCCAGAATACATTGCATCTTCCGGGTCTTGGACAACTGCAATTCCCTTGCGGATTTTCACTGCTTGAAGTCCCGCTGTCCCATCGTCTAGAACACCTGTAAGTATGACGCCAATGACGCGTTGTCCGTAAACTCTTGCTGCACTCCGAAACAGAGGATCTATGGCTGGGCGATGATTGTTTTCTCTTGGTCCTCGTGTTAAACGGAAATAACCCTGTTTAATCAGTAAGTGATAATCTGGTGGAGCTATATAGATTCGTCCTGGTAGAATTGCTTCTCTGTCATTTGCATGCACTGCTGGTAAATTTCCGGCGCGTTGAAGAATATGCGGAAGAACGCTCATACCGTGACTAGGTATGTGTAGAACAATAGCTACTGTAGCTTTTAAGTCTGACGGTAAATTCTTCACTAAATAAATCAGTGCTTCCACTCCGCCCGCTGATGCTCCTATGACGATAATATCGTGTCCGGACATTTTTTTATTGTTTTCCTTGATAGCAGCGAAGCAATGTACTCCCTTTTTACCAGAAGATTATCTGTATAATAAACCGCAAAGACGCCAAGGACGCCAAGCCAAGAAGATAAGGAACAATATTTGTAATCTTCTCTGAGAAGAGAGTGACTACACTGCACTTTGCCGGATGATACTAACAATATTGGCTAAATTATTCACCTAGCGGAAGACATAAACTGGTGATTTTTTCTTCTAAAGATGCTTTTTGCCTCAATATTACTCGATTCTGCAAAAATTAGAAACCGGGATTTCTAAGAAATAAATCCTCTATCTTGTGGAGCGGGCGTCTTCGCCTGCTTCAAGTACTAACGTCTGAGACAGACGTACCACAAGAGAAATTTTTGGATATTTTTTTATTTGGAAGTTCCTTCGCTTCCGCGAAGAAACCGGGTTTTTAGGATTTCTGTACCGATATTGCTCTCACCGTTATTCAACAGTTAACGCGCCATTTCCATTCCCATTTCCCTGTACGTAAACATCTCGAATTGGGAAGGGAATGGTAATTCCTTCTTGTTTGTAGCGTTTGTGTAATTTCTTGACAAATAAATGTTTAGCCATGCGTTGGTCAAAGTATTCGCTCACACGCATATATAGGATAAAATTTATACTAAAATCAGCAAATTCATTAAATCTTATATAAGGTTCATTTTCCATGAGTTCTGGTGCAATTTCTCGCATCACATTTTTAGCAACCTCAACAGTCACTCTTTCAACATGTTCGAGGTCACTGTCATAACTGACTCCTACATTCATTGTTAAGGTAATTTCCTTAACAGGAAGGTGATAATTTGTAAAAATTGCCGAAGATAACTTGGAATTTGGAACTATAATAACGTTATTTGAAAGCTCTTTTATAGTTGTATTGCGCCAAGTGATATCTGTAACATAACCTTCGTGTCCATCATCTAGTTTGACATAATCCCCCGTTCTAACTTGCTTGGAAAAAATTAAATAAAAACCAGCAAATAAGTTAGCCAGCGTATCTTGAAGAGCCAAACCGACTGCAATACCAGTGACCCCTAAAGTTGTAATAATGGGGGTAATTTGAATACCTAAGGTTTGTAATAAAATTAATGTTCCTAAAACCAGAATACTTATTTTAGCAACATTAGAAATCAGAGATGCAGAAAGACCATCAGTTCTCCTTAGATACAAATTCAAAAGTCCAGCAGTCAATCTAGCAAGGACTAACGTGACCGATGCCAAAAAAGCAATAGTCACAATTTTTCTCAGTAAATCTCCTACATCTGGGGGAGTAGGATAGCTTACGATTGCACCATAAAAGCCACCAAGTATGCACCAAATAAAAGGCATACTTTTCAAGGAGCGAAATAAGATTTCCCCAACTGGAAGCTTGCGACCAATAACCAACTTTTTTAATCTCTTAAAAAAGACTCTTTCAATGATGGCTCCGCCCAAAAAGCCAGCTATAACAAATATCAGTGGTACAATCCATTCTGTCATAACAATTTTCCAGAACCCCTTAGATTACCAGGCAAACACTCTAAACCACTGCTTAAAATTGTCTAAACTTAAAATAACTTTAACATCTATCAATTGGCTGGAACTTCTTCCCATAACAACGTTCTTAAATTAAGACCGGAATTAACCGAAAATTTTTTTCTTTGCGTCTTTGGCGTGTTGGCGGTTCAATAAATAACATGAACTTGCCAATTATTTACCACCCTGACTACGTAGCCCCACTACCCGAAGGACACCGCTTCCCGATGTCCAAATTCAGTCTACTTTACGAATTGCTATTAACTAACGGTGTAGCACAACCAGAACAATTCCACACTCCCTCACTCCCGTCACGAGAGTTAATCGAGTTAGTTCACACCCCAGAGTACGTTCAAGCATACTGTGAAGGAACTCTCAACACCAAAGCACAACGACGCATTGGTTTGCCTTGGAGTTCCGCATTAGCCAATCGTACTTGTATAGCAGTGGGCGGTACAATTCTTACTGCTCAATTAGCACTCAAACATGGTTTAGCGTGTAATACCGCTGGCGGAACCCATCACGCTTTTCCCAGTTATGGATCTGGTTTTTGCATTTTCAATGATTTAGCGATCGCCTCTCGCGTCTTACAAAAACTCGGTTTTGTCCACAAAATCCTAATTGTGGATTTAGACGTGCATCAAGGAGATGGAACTGCTTTTATCTTTCAAGACGATGATAGTGTTTTTACCTTTTCCATGCACTGTGAAGTGAATTTTCCCGGTACCAAACAAAAAAGCGATTTGGATGTTCCATTACCTGTAGGCATGGAAGATGACGCTTATCTACAAACTTTAGCAAAGTATTTACCAGATTTATTATCCACTGTCAAGCCCGATATAGTATTTTATGATGCAGGTGTCGATCCCCATATAGGAGACAAGCTAGGAAAATTAGCACTAACAGATACAGGTATCTTTCGTCGAGAAATGCAAGTTTTAAGTACCTGTGTGACTGCTGGCTACCCCGTCGCCTGCGTGATTGGCGGCGGTTACGCCGATGACCTCAATTCCCTTGTCTGGCGTCATTCGCTCGTACATCGCGCCGCTAGCCAAGTATATCAGCAATTGTGTTAGTGGTTAGTTGTTAGTTGTTAGTGGTTAGTTGTTAGTTGTTAGTGGTTAGTTGTTAGTGGTTAGTTGTTAGTGGTTAGTGGTTAGTCTAAACACCTCAGTCCACTATCCACTATCCACTATCTACTATCCACCAAATGCCAGATGCAAAATTCCGTTATGCTAGATACAATCTAGATAAGCAAGAGAGCCGAGGAGAATGACGGTGCTATCGAAAGGCTTTGAAATTGAGATGTATACTGGGACGCCTATTGGTCAAATCGTCGGTCTCTCAGACAGAATAGTCGGTTCTTTGGATGGATTTGTCCGAGAGCCTGACAGTCGTAATGTGGAGTACACAACTTCACCATTGCGTAATTATGACCAATTGTTGTGTGCATTGCTGCGCCCTCGGCTAAGGCTAAGAGATCATATCAAGCAATTGGGCGATTACACTCTAATTCCAGGAAGTACTCTTTCGTTGGGTGATAGCACTCGTTTCTTTCGCTCTGACCCAACTAACCCATATCATGATTACATCGAACAAACCTACGGTACTAAGGTAGTCACCGCTAGTGTTCATATTAATGTAGGTATTAGTGACCCAGAAGTGTTGATGCGGGCGTGTCGTCTCATTCGGGTGGAAGCGCCTTTGTTCCTGGCGCTTAGTGCTTCGTCTCCTTTTCTAGATGGTAAAGCAACTGGTTATCATTCCACTCGTTGGGGTACTTTTCCCCAAACTCCTTCTTATGTACCGTTGTTTGAAAGTCACGCCCACCATATTGAATGGGTGGAAAATCAGCTGTTAATGGGAACAATGCAAAATGTTCGTCATTTGTGGGTGTCGGTACGCCCAAATGGCGATCGCCGTCCTTATGAATTGAATCGTCTGGAATTGCGAATTTGTGACTTAGTCACAGATCCCATCGCTTTATTAGCGATTTGTGCTTTCTTAGAAGCCCGTCTGTTGCAGGTTCTAGAAAATCCTAACCTAGACCCGTTGCTTCAAAGCTGTTTCTCGCAAGCAGAACTAATCGCCCTGACAGCTGCTAACGAAACCGCAGCCGCAGCAACTAGTCTTGACGCGCAACTCCAACATTGGGAAGACGGTAGAAGTCTTTCTGCGAGAGATTGGATTTCGGAACTCTACCCACAGCTCAGAGCGATCGCTCAGCAACATGGTTTTGCTTGTTTTCTTTCTCCCTTGCAAAAAATTCTGCGAGAAGGAAATGAGGCGCAACAATGGCTACAACTTCACTCTATTGGTATTAGTCCCAGACACGTTATTACCCAGGCTATTCGCGCAACCAGAGAGCGGGAAATTGAACTAGAAGATAAATTGTGCTCATTGGCGGCATAATCTTACCCTTTAGTGGTGGTCTTCCCAAACACAGACGCCGCCACTCAAGTCCATTTACAATGTCGCTCTTAAAAATTTTTAATATTTTTTCATAACATTTAATGTTCTGAAGAGTGTATAGTTATCCTCCTCCTACGAGCGTAATGCTTTGCGTTCCTAATACGGTTCAGTTAAGGGTTATTGGTGTTGCTAGAAACCCGGTTTCTCAAAGAAACCGGGTTTCTATTCCGGCTTAGGGCTCTCAAAGGTCAAGCCCCTACACCCCACACCCTTACACCCCTACAC
>JAWQFQ010000144.1:0-23392 GCA_035967975.1 Scytonema sp. PMC 1070.18 | reverse complement strand
CACCCCTACACCCCTACACCCCTACACCCCTACACCCATTAAAAACCCCTGCACTTGTGATGCAAGGGTTTCTTATCTTATAGTCAGAAAAGTTTTAAGTATTTTTATTTCCGCTACTAGCAGTTTGGATGTAGAGGATTATTAAAAACACGGCAGGAACTAAAACGAACAGGATGCTCGCAATAAACCCCAAGTTGTTAACTTGCATGGAAGGTAACCCTCGCTTAGATATCCGGGTAACAATTATTAGGATACCATTATCATGGCTTGAACGAGCTATGGTAATTTTGGATTTGAAATTTTGGGTAAAAAATTTTTGTTGCTGGGTATTGACAACACAGTCAGTACTCACTTATTTCCCAGCAAACAAAATCGCGACTAAGGTTTTGTGACCACGCTAACGGGACCATTTACTAGAGTTTGACAAGCAAGACGGTAATTTTCCGGCTTTTTCTTCAATAGTTTGTTTTCTGCGTCCGTGCGAGGTGACAAATTCTCCATTCCTTCTACAACTTCGACAACACAACAGCCACACTGACCGTAACCACCACAATTCATCATTTTGCCGACAAGTTTATAAATCTCAACATTATTCTGCATGGCTCTTTGTCGCAAGTTCGCACCTGTAGCTGCTACAACTTCCTTGTTTTCTTTTACAAATGTGATATTACCCATAGCTGAATACCTCCTTTCCTTTATAACTCAACTAGATCGGGCATTCCTCCCAGACTGAATTCTGTATTAAAGTCAGTGTGGGTAGTTGACGTGTGAAGGCTGTCCTGTAACTTGCTTTGAAAAAATGTATTAATTACTTATTATACTAATTTATTGCGGTCTGTTAAGAAATATCAATATTTTTCAGAAAAATCTACCAAAAGTAGAACTGATGTGACAAAAAAAGCAAGACTTGTCGGTTGACGGTAATTGAGGTGTCAGAAACCTGAGGTCCCAAAAATTTGAGTTCTTTGAGAAACGTACCAGAAACCCGGTTTCTCAAAGAAACCGGGTTTCTAAATTTTGGGGTTCTAAATTTTTGCTATCTCTTGCAGTATGGGTTGGGGGGCTAAAATTCCATGCGAAGAAACCCGGTTTAAAAAAAAAAGCCGGGTTTCACAAATGTTAACCTGATTTAGGTTGAATAACTTACCTGAAACCGATCGCTGCTTGCCATACGAAAGCCAGCAACAAGAAGAAAACAGGGATAATTGGTAGAACATCTACCAAGGGATCGAGAATTTGATAAGCTTCAGGCAATTTTGCTAATAGCAGTGCTGCTTCCATATTTGTTAAATCCACCTATCCAATACAGCTTTCAGAATTGAGAAATATCTTAACACGCATAAGCCACCTACCGGTTGTTAGTTGTTAGTTGTTAGTTGTTAGTTGCCAAAAAACACTATGTATTACTCACTACTAACCACTAACCACTATCTACTATCCACTAACCACTGACCAAACTCTGTCGTAAACGTGTTATTCAATATCGCTTCTCGTATCCTTTGAGTAAAGCGAATCAGTTCGGTAATATTGTGGATACTCAGTAAGGTGTAAGCTAAGATTTCTTGCGATCGCACCAAATGAGAGACGTAAGCACGGGTAAAGTTTTGACAAGTGTAACAAGGACAAGTTTCATCCAATGGTGTAAAATCTTCACGAAACTTTGCATTCTTTAAGTTCCAACGTTCTCCTTGTACCATCGCCGTACCGTGTCTCGCCCAACGAGTCGGAATGACACAATCAAATAAGTCTATACCAGATGCGATCGCAATAGCGATTTCCCGGTGAGTACCGACACCCATCAAATAGCGGGGCTTTTCTGGTGGTAGCAGGGGGGCTGTTGCTTCCACAACTTTAGCAATCAGTTCTGGTGGTTCACCTACACTCACACCACCAATTGCGTATCCGGGTAAATCCAACTTTGCCAAAGAGACCGCAGCGTGCGATCGCATATCAAGATACACTCCTCCCTGGACGATCCCAAACAAAGCTTGGTCACTGCGTTGATGAGCCACAATACAACGTTCCAGCCAACGATAAGTACGCTGTGTTGCTGCTTCCACCTCATCGCGAGTTGCTGGGTAGGGCGGACACTCATCAAACGCCATAATCACATCCGCCCCCAGAGTATTCTGAATTTCAATAGAACGTTCTGGAGTTAAGTTAATAATTTGACCATCATGGGGAGAGCGAAAAGTCACACCTTCTTCAGTAATTTTTCGCATTTCACTTAAACTAAAAACTTGGAATCCTCCAGAATCAGTGAGAATTGGACCTTTCCAACCCATGAATTTATGCAGCCCTCCACCGCCAGCCACAATACCTTCCCCAGGTTGGAGGTGTAAATGATAGGTGTTACATAATACCATTTGTGCTCCTGTATCCTGTAATTGGGCTGGAGTCACAGTCTTAACATTTGCTAGAGTTCCGACTGGCATAAAACGTGGAGTTTCAACCAGACCGTGAGGCGTAGAAAAAATCCCGGCTCTTGCTTTCGTCTGGCTACAGGTAGCGAGACATTGAAAAGAAAATTGTGCTGTCAAAGTGTCAGTAATGGCAAAAAAGATTTTGTTAATCCATTTTAGGGTGTTACCAGCAGAATTTGGGTTAAAAGCACTTATCTGACATTTTATTCCGACTTTGTCACCGTTTTGTTCCGACTTTGTCTAGCTTTTGCTGCTTTATTTATAGATAGTTTCTTTTAAAAACTATGTATGCTCTAGGATCTATGACCGCTCAAAGTATAGATCGAGAAATGGTGAAAAATTTCATGAAAGTGCTATGGATAGCAGCCTCGTTTACCAATCAGTTGATACTCTAGTGCAAAGGAGAAGTGACATTCCGTCAATCGGGGATTTTGAAGCTTCAAAGCAAGCTGAGATGTTTGCAACATTGAAGCAACTTCAGTTCAATGGTCAACTTGTGTTGACCGATATCATGGGGCGAGCATGGGTTTTCTATCTGCATCGCGGTTTTATACTATATGTCACTGGTGGAGACCACCCAGTGAGACGATGGAAGCGAAATTCAGCAATCTATTTACCTCACAGACCTACTGATATTTCCGCACTACAGTACGAATTAGTAGATAGGACTACTAAAGATTTTGGCGGTTGTTGGCAGTACCAACTATTATGTTTGTGGATAGAAAAACAAAAAATCACCACTGAGCAAGCTGCCAAGGTAGTTTGGTCTATCATTGTCGAGGTGTTATTTGATATCATGCAAGCAGCGCAGATAAGTTGTGAACTTCAACCACATATCTCGCTACCTAAGAAGCTTGTTTTGATTGATGCAGCACAAGCCGTTGCAGAAGCAGATCGGGTTTGGCAAGCTTGGAAAGCTGCAAAGGTTGTCAATTGCTCTCCCAATCAAGTACCTGTCATCAGTCAAAAGGGGGAACTGCAACAACGAATCTCGCCCTCGGTCTACCAAAAACTGAGCCAACTCTTAGAACAACAGCATACCCTGCGTGAGATGGCTTTGGAGATGAAGCAAGACGTGTTAATTGTTACTCGTTCACTGTTGCCTTATGTTCAGGCTGGATTAGTGGAATTGATAACTATTGCTGACTTACCAGCGCCAAGCTTTACATTACCAACACAGCCAGAAGTTAGACAACCCCTAATTGCTTGTTTGGATGACAATCCTTGGATTTGTCAAGAAATAGAAAAAATTCTCACAGCAGCAAACTACCGATTCATCGGTCTGAGCGATCCTTTGCGAGCGATTGGCGTTTTGTTAGCGCTTAAGCCAGATATGATCTTTCTAGATTTGATGATGCCAAGTACAAACGGATATGAAATTTGCGGTAAGCTACGCAAGCTTTCCTGCTTCCGCTATACACCAATTATTATCTTGACGGGAAATGATGGCGTCATCGATCGAGTTAGGGCGAAGCTCGTAGGCTCTTCAGATTTTCTCAGTAAAGAAACAGTTAATACTAAGCAAGTTTTAAGTGTGATAAATAAACACCTTAGACAGATTCATCTGATTTGAGTATCTTACAATCGTTTGAATTTCCAGTCTGATAGATGAGGATACACCAATGGCGTCTGATTCCTTACCTGCATCACATTCTTCACTAGCCATATCCTCACCAGAAACAGAACAGAGGTATCTATGGTTTCAAATTATACCTGATACAGGAGCATTATTGCCAATTTCTCAACTCGCGGAGGTGTTGACAATTCCTGTTGGTCAGATTACACCAATTCCTCAACTTCCTGCTTGGGTTATGGGGGTTAATAACTGGCGTGGTGAAGTCATTTGGATGGTCGATTTAGCTCACTTGCTAGGGTTCACTCCCTGGTATCAACAGGGTATGATGACAACCCATACAGCAATTGTGTTGCGTGTTCCTTCTACAGGTGTACTGGAAACCAAAGTCGTTAATCAGACGATAGGGCTCGTGGTACACCGGGTAACAGCGATTGAGCGGTGCGATCGCAATCAGCTTCAACCTCCCTCGTCTGGTATCGTAACCCCTCAGTTAATACCGTTCCTGTGCGGATACCTATTGAAATCGAATGGTGAACGGTTAGCTGTTTTAAATGATGAAGTCATTGTTGAGACGATCTACAAGTCATAAACTCAATAAGGTAAATGCCATGACTCAGAATTTGTTTGGATCTTTCATACAAGACTCTCAGAAAAAGAATACCAGTATAAACTCATCTAAGACTCCACAGTCTTCTCTCCAATGGGGGAGAGCAAGTTGGTGGAAGGCAATGAGTTTATCCATTGTAGACTCAATGTTAAGTCTGCCAAAGAGTTTGCCGAGAAAAGTAGCGATTTTAGCAATCGTTAGCAGTGTCATTCCGGTAGCAACCGTTGGGGGTATCGCTTATACCTTGGCGAGTCGTTCCATTACAGCGCAAATTTTTGCAGAGCAAGAAAGCCGCATCCTTGGTTTGAGAAGCGGATTGAAAGCCACTATCAATCGGTTTGTTGAAGACGCTGAAGCAATTGCTAAGTCACCCTTGCTAATCGATTCACCACAATTGAACACGACGATTTCTAAGTCGTCTTTCTCAGAAGATCCAAAAGATAGGAAAATAACCCCGGTAGCGCAAGAGGTAGGTCTACTTGACAGTTTTGTTCAGGCTAGTAATGGAAAATATGACGCTATTGCTGTATTTAACCCAATGGGTAAATTGCTGTTTCAATCCCATTCATCGCAGCTGTTTAGCCCTAAAGAGGATTATTTTCACCAAGAGCACTTTCAGCGAGCGATCGCAACCCAAGCCCCTGTGCTTAGCAACCCGACTGCTTCTGTATCAATGGGTAAAAGTCACCTACAAGTAGCCGTACCTATTAAACGTAGTGGAACAGGTGAAATACTGGGTATCGTTTTGATTCAAATGTCATCAGAGCACCTAGGCGCAATGCTCAAAGATATTCAAGCTTTAGCTTGGGAATATCAGATGATTGATCCTCATGGGCAGATTTTTGCAGCCACTGACTCAAAATCGCTCGGTCGTTTCGCTACTGTAGATTATGATAGCTTTTCCAAGTCATGGGCAAAAATTGTGGAACGAGCCAGCAAAGGTTCGGTCACGCACCAGGTTGTGGTAGATAAGAATGACCGGGAAGAAGTGTTAGCGAGCTTCACAACCATGTCCGGGTTAAAAGGGGTACCAGAGCCTGGGTGGACACTAGGTATTTCCCTTTCTACAGCGCAAGCTTATGCGCCTTTACAAAAGCTAGGTCAAATTTTACTCTTAGGAATAGGAGTAGCGGTGTTACTGGTAGGAATAGGCGCGACTGTTCTAGCGCAGAGGGCTACCCGTCCACTTCTGGATGCTACCAGCGCTATGAAGAAAATGAGCCAAGGAAAATTGAATACCCGTTTAGATGTGCGAGGGGAAGATGAGCTTGCTGTGCTGTGTAGTACCATCAACAACATGGCAGAGCAAATACAGAAGTTTGTGCAGGAGAAAGAAGTACTGCAAGAACGGGTGTTCGAGTTATTATTGGAAGTAGACCCTGTTAGTAGGGGAGATTTGACAGTCCACGCCAACGTGACAGACGATGAAGTTGGTACGGTTGCTTCCTCTTATAACTATGTGATTGAGAGTTTGCGGCGAATTGTGATTCAAGTCCAAACCACAACCAACCAAGTAGAAGCAAATGCGAACAACAGTGAGGGTCTTGTTCAAGCATTATATGAGGGCGCTTCCCATCAGTTAGAGAAAATTATGGCAGCTATTCAGCAAATTCAAGCCATGAATTGCTCAATCCAAGTTATTGCGAGGAACGCTAAAGCAGCACAAACAACTGTTCAAGAGGCTACTGAAATCGTCGAAATCGAGAACGAACTGATGAATTTAACAGTAGAGGGGATTGTAGCTATTCGTGAGACAGTTGCAGAAACCGCAAAAAAAGTCAAGCATTTGGGAGAGTCTTCTCAAAAGATTTTTACAGTGGTGAATTTGATTAAGAATTTTGCGGAACAAACCAACGTTCTGGCGCTCAATGCATCTATCGAAGCTGCTCGCGCTGGTGAAGAAGGTCGGGGCTTTGCAATTGTTGCAGAGGAAATCCGAGAGCTAGCTCAGCAATCAGCAAAAGCTACTGATGATATTGAAAAGCTAATATCTAACATTCAACGAGCAACCGGTGAGGTGGTTGCTGCGATGGAAGTTGGTACCGAACAGGTTGTCTCTGGAAGCAAATTGGTGGATGAAACTCTTTTGGGGTTAAACCAAATCGTCACCGCTAACCATCAAATCAAACAAGTGGTGGAAACGATCGCACGAGCAACTGTTGTCCAAGCTGAAAACTCTGAGAGCTTCACTCAAACAATGAAGGAAGTTGCTATCATCTCAAAAAATACCACAACTTCAGCTACCAATGTCTTAACTTCCTTTAAAGAACTATTTGAAGTTGCCAAATTGCTGCAAAAAAGCGTTAGCCAGTTCAAAGTACAGTAGCATCAAATGTTCCGCTCACATTGAGCGCGAGAAGCAAATTATGTTGATGTCCCACAATCCTCAAGACCAAACTTATCAATTTTTTATTGAAGAAGTCCCCGAACTGCTGCAAGTGCTCGAAACAGGGCTACTCACACTCAGAACTGAACGTAGTTTCACTAAACTTCACGAGTTAATGCGAGCTGCTCACTCTCTCAAAGGAGGTGCTGCTATTGTGGGACTTGAGGGAATTACAACCATTGCCCATCGATTAGAGGACATTTTCAGGGCACTCTACAATGAGACAGTAGAAATTGATGCCGACCTTGAAGGGTTGCTACTACAAGCCTATGATTGTCTTCGAGTCCCTCTAACAGAGCAGATGACAACTGGCTACTTCGATCCGGCGTCAGCCCTAACTGCTAGTACACCGATATTTACTCAAATAGAAGAAAAACTGGGAGATGCGCTGACTCAGGTGAACGACCATATACCTGATTCTGCGGATCTCAACGTTGACATCGTCGCATCAATCTTTCAGGTTGATGTCGCTAATGGGTTAGAGCGTCTGACTCAAATTATTGCTAATCCCCAAAACTATGATATCGCTGGAGAATTACGCGCACAAGCAGAAGTCTTTGCCAGCTTTGCTGAATTTTTAGATATCCCAGGGTTTAAAGCGATCGCAGTAACAACTTTAGCTGCGCTAGAAGCTCACCCCGATCGAGCATTGCACATTACCCAATTAGCACTCACTGATTTTTTCTCCAGCCGAGAGGCTGTTCTTGCAGGCGATCGTACACCAGGAGGTAGCCCTTCAGCCGCTTTGATAGCTTTAGCAGAAACCACCACTATAGATGCAGCACCACTGAGTGTATTCGACCCGGCGATCGCTTCAACAGATTCAGAAACTATTGACGAAGCACCATTGAGTGTATTTGACCCAGCGATCGCTTCGACAGATTCAGAAACTATTGACGAAGCACCATTGAGTGTATTCGACGCGGCGATCGCTTCAACAGATTCAGAAACTATTGACGAAGCACCATTGAGTGTATTTGACCCAGCGATCGCTTTCTCAGAATTGAAAACTGGGTTTGAACATTCACAACAGACGCTCTCCCTGGAGGAGTTGTTAGGCGAAAAAAAACCGATTACAGAACCTTCTTCAATTCAGTCTTTTACAAAACAAGACTTTCAGAATTGCAAACAGGCGCAGAAGAACTTTTCTACCAATACCTCTCATATTTCAGTCCGGGTTGACCTGACTCGGTTAGAGCGGATGAATAATCTGGTGTGCGAATTAACGATTAACCGTAATATATTTGCTCTTGAAAACGAACAAATTCAAGAAGGAATTGAAGAGTTATTACGTCGTTTTGATCGTTTCCAAGAAGCCATCAAGCAGACACAAAATATATCAGATGCAATGTTGGTTGGTTCAAAATCCGTTGAGCACACAGAGAAGGCGGCGTTAGAAAATGGAACCGGGAAGCTAGAACGCCAGTACAGACATCCTAAAAACCCAGTTTCTTCAAAGAAGATAAACGGAAAATCAATCTTTTCGACAAGAGAAAACGCGTTTTTTAGCCCAACGAGTGAATCCTGTACTAATGCTCTAGGACTGAAAAAAGACTTCCCTAATCTTTCGTTTGACTTTACACGCCATCCTTCTGCATATGGTCTTGATTTACCGACTGCTGAATTCTCTGCAGAGTTTGATTCTCTGGAAATGGATCGTTATGGCGCTTTACATTCCTCGTTGCAAGAAGTTCTCGAAGAAGTCGCACAGCTTAGAGAAGCAGTGGAAGATATCGCATTGTTTAACGGACGCTCGAATCGAACAATTCGACAGGAGCGTAAAATGCTCTCTCAATTGCGGGATGAACTCATGTGGTCTCGTATGTTACCAATTGGTAACGTGCTAAACCGTTTTCCCCGAGTATTGCGGGATATGTCTACCACTTATCACAAACCCGTCTACTTGAAATTAGTAGGAACAGAAATACAGGTTGAAAAAGCCATTGTAGAAAAGCTCTATGACCCACTTTTGCACTTACTTCGGAATGCATTCGATCATGGTATTGAACCCCCAGAGGTTCGGCGTAAACTAGGAAAATCAGAGCAAGGCGAAATTGAAATTAGAGCGTATCATCAAGGCAATCAAACGATTCTTGAGGTTAGGGATGATGGTCAAGGGCTAAATTTAGAACGTATTTGTTATCGAGCAGTTGAACAAGGCTTGTTGTTACCAGAGCAATTAGCAGTGGCTTCTACAGCTCAATTATTTGAACTGATTTTTACGCCAGGTTTTTCCACTGCAAATCATGTTAGCGAACTTTCTGGACGGGGAGTTGGACTAGACATTGTCAAGGAACAGCTACAATCCTTAAAAGGCACAATCTCAGTGTCTTCTTCTCCTGGAAAAGGCACAACCTTTACCTTACGTCTACCATTTACATTAACAGTCGCCAAATTACTGGTTTGTACAGTGGGGTACACAACTATAGCATTGCCAATCGACAGCATTGCAAAGATTATTACTCCCCAAGCCAATCAGATTCACCAAATCAATAACCAGCAATTTTTGACTTGGCAAGATAAGTCTATTCCTGTTTATCGGTTAGTCGATCTATTGGAGTACAACTGTCCCTTACCGGAAGGTAATTCCAGCAATATCGCGGTGGCTGTCTCTTCAGTGGAAAGCAAGACTCTACCACTCCTGCTTATCCGTCGAGATAGAGAAATGTTTGCTCTAGAAGTTGATAATATCATCGCCGAGCAAGAACTGGCAATCAAACCTTTTGGATCGATAATCGCTCCTCCCAAGTATATTTCTGGCTGTACCATTCTGGGAAGTGGCAGCGTGATTCCTGTCATTAATGGATTTACATTGTTAGAAGAGTTTGTAACCTCTATCGCATCAATAAATGAGTGGTCAGCCACGCATAAACATTTGTCTTCTTGGGAGAACATAGCGCCCCATCACAAACGAGCAACGCCTACGGTACTTGTTGTTGACGACTCTATGACTGCTAGACAAGCTTTGGTTATCACTTTAGAGAAAGCTGGTTATCGAGTTTTGCAAGCAGGGGATGGATGGAAAGCGATCGAACAACTGCGGCTTAATTCAATGGTGCAGCTGATAATTTGTGATGTTGAAATGCCTCATATGAATGGGTTTGAGTTTCTTGACTACTGTCGCAAAGATCCTCTACTGGCAAAGTTTCCTGTAGCAATGCTTACAACCCGCAGTAACAGTAAACATCGTGATTTAGCAATGCACCTAGGCGCTAAGGCTTACTTCACCAAACCTTATATAGAATTAGAGCTTTTATCAGCACTGAGCAACATTATTGGACAGTAATATACTACTCAAATAAGCAAAAATTAGAAACCCGGTTTCTCGAAGAAACCGGGTTTCTGGAGCATCGACTATTGTTAACTAAGCAGTATTAATAGTTATACTTTATCTCGAGTTTGTCACCTTTTTGTCTCAGAATTGTCTATATTTATTTGCTTAACTAAAATATAGAACGCCGATTCACTATTCACTCGGGAGGCTAAAAAACCCGGTTTCTTTTAGCTGACTTAACGAGATATCGGTCTTTTCACACATAGAAATCGGGTTTTTAGGATTCCTGAATTGATGTTCTAGAATTTCAGCAAAAAACGCGTTAATCACTATACTTTTCGTATGTCTTCTCATTCTCTTAAGAGACAGCTAAACTCATTTGCTCGGTTTAAACGCTTTATTAGCACACCAGAAGAATTACTAGAGCAGGCTTACCAAGCTGCATTGAAAATCGAATTCCTTGAAGATAAATACTTTAATACTGATAAAGTCCGTAGTAATGGTCACATTGAGTTTCCTCAAGCAGAGTTTGAAGAAAATTTGACCGTTCTTAAACAAAGTATGAAAGAATTCAATACTAGCAGGTCTACACCCAGTAACCTTGGACAAGACCACTTGATGAGGCTAATTTTTGTAGAGGGAATTTTAGCAAAATATACGACTACCTATCCAGAAACTTCTGCACTGATTCCAAGCTCAAGCCCTGTTGTCAATCAGAAGTCACATACCATATCACCTATAAATATCATTGACATTAAATCTGTTGGCTCTGGAAAGAGAAAAAAACAAACTTTAAACGCTTTAGAATCGCAAGCATATGCAGAGCCAGACAATGGAAAGCCAGGAGTGCTACCAAGGTCAATCAAGAAGATGATTGATAAGGTCAAAAATGACCTGAATCCTGAAGCTGAAGAAGAGGTCATCAGCTCATTCCGCCGCTCTAGAGCAACAACAGTGATTGCTCTAAGGCTTTTACTATTGTTAATTATTATCCCACTATTAACGCAACAAATATCTAAAAATTTATTGTTTTTTCCGATTATAGAGAGTTTCAGAGGAGAGGAAGCACAAGTCTTCTTAAACTCTGAAATGAAGGAGGAAGCCCTTGAAGAACTACACATTTTTGAGGAAGAACTCAAATGGAAAAGCTTGATTGGTTCTGCGCCTGAGATTGAGCCAGAAGCTGTGGAGGGACAAGTTAAACATAAAGCAGTTGAACTTGCAGAAGAATTTCGTCATAAGAGTAACAGTGCTATCAGCAACGTTTTTGCCGATATACTGGCACTTGTATCTTTTGCCCTAGTACTGTTATTCAAACGACAAGATATCGCTGTTCTTAAATCTTTCATAGACAATATTGTATATGGTCTGAGCGACAGCGCCAAAGCATTTGCCATCATCCTAACTACTGACATATTTGTAGGTTTCCACTCTCCTCACGGATGGGAAGTTCTGCTCGAAGGCTTGGCAAATCATTTGGGAATTGCAGCCAGTCACAGTGCAATTTCTTTGTTCATAGCAACCGTCCCAGTTGTCGTTGACACAACGGTAAAGTACTGGATATTCCGCTCCCTCAGCCGGATGTCTCCTTCGACAGTAGCTACCTTAAAGGAAATGGACGATTAACGCTGTATCTCTGTATCCCCCTAAATCCCCCTTAAAAAGGGGGACCGTTAGAGTATTTTCCCCCCTTTTTAAGGGGGGCTAGGGGGGATCAATAAGTGCCTAAAATCACAGCCAACCACTTTTCAAACAACCTCTAACACTCTCGCAATATTTATAGACACACACAAATATAGGAATACAATTTGATTCTTGAAATGATTTGCGTAGGTAGGCAATAGGCAGAAGGCAATAGGCAATAGGGTTCTAAAAGATTCAGGTGTACCGAGTTTTGTTCAAAAATCAAATAGGAGTCCTATAAGTCATATAAAAAATATTTATCTCCATTTTGTTACTTTTTCAACCCGAGTTTATTACCTTCCTAATAATAAATTTATAAAGAAATATAGCCATCCTAGATTCTTCTTAACAAGCACTGTAGTGTATTCAAAGTTATGTTAAATACAAATCAATTCCATTTTGCAAATCGTCTGCTTAGACCAATGCAAAATTGGCTAGACAACCAAGAGATTCGCAACCCTAAAGTAGCTCGATTCTTGTGCAAAATCATCCCATCTCAGTGTCCTTTTGAGCGAAACATCAAACTCTTCAATCGCCTTGTAATTCACATTCCTCCCCTATGCAAGCTCAATCCTTTTTACTACCAATTAATAAGTCTTCGCCTCCGTTGTCTTTCTTATTTGATAGATGAATGTAATGAAGATGTGACAGATTCTTTTTGAGAGTCAATGTCAATGCAATACTGCTCGGATAAGCGAGAATTAGAAACACGGTTTCTGGGACTTCGACTATTGTTAACCGAGCAGTATTGGGAGTTACCGAGGTTCTAATTTTCAGTCACTTGTTTCCAAAATTATGAATCGTTTGTCCCGAAAAAGTCACGATTATTCCCTTAAGATAAACATATCATTTACTGACTCCCATGATAAAACATCAATCCCACTTAGTTTAAATCTAGTGGGATTTTTTCACTGGATTTTTCTCGATACATACATAAACCATTTGATTTGTAATTTTCGAGTGGGAAAACGCTCTTCAATTGAAAACTTTTTTCCCACTCTTCATGGAGCTATGAGCCCAAGGCTTTTCGTGAATACGATTTTCGTTATGGTAAGGTTGTCCAACTTGTGAATACTGCTGAAGATAGTAGCCCATACCATAAGCTGTAGCTACAAAATCATTGGGCGTTCCAGCTAACTTTAGCTTCTGTCTCAAACGTTTAATTAGAGCCTTGACAGCATCCTCTTCCGGAGGATCTTCAAAAGACCAAAGGTTTTCTAAAATTTCTCCACGACTTAGAACACAACCATTACGGCGAAGGAGAAGTTCTAATAGACGATACTCTTTGGGAGTCAGTTGTAAAGGCTGATTCTTATAAGTTGCCTTACAAATATTAGGGTTAAGTTGCAAGTTATGCCACTCTAATACAGGAGATAAAGCAATATTTCCACGGCGTAATAAAGCTCGGATACGAGCCGACAACTCTTGCATCTTATACGGTTTAACCATATAGTCATCTGCACCTGCATCTAGCCCTGTGATGATGTCAGTCGTGGTATCTCGACCAGTCAACAGGAGGATTGGCATTTGGTAACCGTGAGAGCGCAGCTGGTGGCAAAGGCTTATACCATCCAGCTTTGGTAATATTACGTCTAGCAAAAGTAAATCATAAGTAAAGGACTTCACGAAATCCCAGCACTTTTCACCATCACTAGCGACATCAATAATGTAGTGTTGTTCGGCAAGAAATTTTACTACTAAATCAGCAATATGCTTGTCATCTTCTGCTAGCAAAATCCTCATAATCTACAGTCTCCTTGAGTAACAGTATTGTTGACACGGTAGATTGTGTTTTTCAAGGTTTGGCTTCTAATCACTCACGCTCTTGGCAAGTTTTTCACGTCATTATAAGAAAGGACAACACAAGACTGTTCACTATTAGCAAATTTAAAGCTAATTCCCAAACAGACATGACTTCAGAAAAACACAGGTTTCAACGGTA
The DNA here is from genome assembly GCA_035967975.1 of Scytonema sp. PMC 1070.18. Classification (GTDB taxonomy): domain Bacteria; phylum Cyanobacteriota; class Cyanobacteriia; order Cyanobacteriales; family Nostocaceae; genus Scytonema. The sequence goes on along the minus strand of JAWQFQ010000144.1, from coordinate 9,501 downwards.
AAAGTCACCAGAGACAGATTGTACAGATGATGAATATGCACCTCTAACACTTATCTGTAGCAATCCGTACTACTTCTCTAAAAAATCAAAAAGTTTTTACACAAATTTGATGATTCCAATCCTAAAAATAGGATACATCGTCCTCTAAATCTTTCAGTATATAGACAGTTTAAAAAGTGTCACAATCCTGACTCAAAGATTCCACAAAATAGTGCTACGCATCGAATGTGGCTTTTGTAAATAGTCAATTTTTGAGTTTGAGCATGAACTTCGTACCATCTTGAAAGCGATCGGGTCCTCACTGCACAAATAAAACTGAGGGAATTGCAAAACATAAATGATCCCATCTTGTGGTGTGGGTATTTAGCTTGCCATTCATAAGGAACGGGCGAGGACGCCCGTACCACAAGAAATTTTGGGACATTTTTTGATTTGGAAGTCCCTTGGGGAATAGCTACAGATTCTTTGGATTTGTCCCAGGATTATCACTTTTGTTTTCTATAATCAAATGAATACGGTCTCAATGTCATGATTCACCACCGAGTAGCGATCGCCTATGCCAAGAGTATTAAATCAGTACCAGCCATCAGCCACCAGGGAAAGCTCGCGTATGGTGAGGGACAAAAGAATTCATAATTTGTAAAACGACTAGCACATAGCATTCCTTAGTCTACTGAGGTACAAATTTATCTGCGTTTATCTGCGTTTATCTGCGGTTAGTTCTTTCTTCATATACCTGAGTGAGATAGAAATTGCTATAAAAATTACAACCAATTACCTACTAAAACAAACGGTGCCCAGTAGAAGGGATGGGAAAAATCCTCATCTTGCAAAAATTTCAATTGGGCTTGTCGCAAAGCTTCTGCTTTACTTGTTCCTGGCTGCTTAAGTTGTTGATAAAACTCCGCCATAAATTTGGCTGTAGATTCGTCTTTAACAGACCAGAGGGTAGCTAAAGTACTACGCGCTCCGGAACGAACTGCTATTCCTGCCAATCCTAAGATAGCGCGATTGTCTCCTTTGGCTGTCTGACAAGCACTTAGAACTAATAATTCCACTGAACTAGTTTCTTCTTTGTCTCTAGACTTGATTAATTCTCCTAATTCCCTAAGGTCAATCTTGTCATCCCAGGTCAGTATAAAAGTGTCATCATATTTACTGCTGAACTGACCGTGAGTAGCCAAATGCAAAATCGAAAAAGGCTTTGACTCGAGAGCCTTTCGCAGGTTAGCACGGGTAAATGTTTCATTGAAAAGTAGTTGGCTAGGAACTTCCGAGACAATTTCTTTGACTTCCATCTTGACTGCTGGTAAGGCTTTAAACCCTTGGCGTGCTTCACTCAGTCCCGCTGTCATCCCTCTCCAATTTTCCTCTTCAAGGACTCTTGTTTGTAATAACTGCATCCCTGGTGAGAGAGCAAGGCTATACTTCTCTACCAGGTACTGTTTGCCATTGTGTAAAGCAGCCATAGGCAAATTTCGCAACGAACCATCTAGCACAAATGCTAGATTTTTCACCTTACTATTGCTTAATTGAGGTTCTACAGGACGAATTAGCCAATCATAAAGCTTTTGATAGAGCTGCAAACGTTCTTCATTAGAGTAAGCAGGATTAAGAGATTGTCGCATCTGTGTAATGCTGTTCTCGATTTCAGCTTTAGATATCGATGTTTTGTAACTGAAAAGAGGTTTACCAGGAATAGATATGATCACTTCCAAGCGATCAGGCAAAATAATCGGATAAATGACCGCTGTGTTGCGATCGATTTGATGAATCTGCTGTGGTTTAACTTCTAAACGGGCTTCGCGAAAAAAATTGTCTAATTCGGCTAATTGCAGGGCTTCAATTGCTTTTTGGGCTTGCTTTAAGTTCTCTTGGCTGGGATTGGACTGTAACAACAAATCTACTAACTCCCGATACACTGGTTCCACACTCTCTTCAAAGGAGAATTGTACATCCGAGTTACCTGCTACCGGGTTATTACGTAAAGAATTAAGCGCATTGACAGATAAATTATATGCTGATATCGCAGCTTTAGTATTTCCCTGAATTTTGTAAATGCGCCCACTTTGCCAATGAGCTTTATAGGCAATACTCGAATCATTAAGCATCTCGGCAATTTGTTGAGCTTGTTTGGTGCGTTTTAATGCTGGAGCTAGCTGTTGTGTCTGGAGATACAATCCTCCTAACTCAGTTAAGACATAGGCTTTAGTGTGTAGATCCCCCAATGTTTCTGCTTGCTGTACCGCTTCTTCCCAGAGTTTCGCCGCTTCAGCAAAGCGTCCCACTGCAAACAAAGCCCTCCCTTCATCAAGCAGGGATTTAGCGTTTTTGACTTGAGCTTTTCCATTTTTAGTGGCAATTAAACTTGATAAAGAGAGAGATGTTCCAGTTTTTAACCTCAATGCCAAATCTGTTTTTGCTATTGCTACAACATTGCTGATAAACAATAAAAATATCAGCATTTTCCAGTACGAACTATAGTTCTCTAACTGTATCAGATGACGATTCTTGCACATAAATTTACTATCTATATTTTTTGGAACTTAAAGGATGAAGTTTGAAGTATGAAAAACTTTCAGCCCGCTTTCGTTCATTTCATTGGAAGTTCAATTATAAATTCTGTTCCTTCTCCTAATACAGAAAAACAGGAAAGCTTACCTTTGTGCTTTTGCTCTACAATTTCTTGAGAAATTGATAATCCCAAGCCAGTTCCTTTACCTACAGGTTTTGTAGTAAAAAATGGTTCAAATATTTTTTCTTTGACCTCAGATAGTATTCCCGCACCATTATCTTTGATAGAAATAATAATGTATGTCTCTGTATCGCTGACTGATGTAGTAATATTAATGATATATGGAAGCCTTTTTTCTTCTAAAGATTTTTGAGTAGATTCATCAAAAGCATCTATAGCATTAGAAATTATATTCATAAAAACTTGATTAATTTGTCCTGGATAGCATTCAATCAGTGGTAGTTTTCCAAAATTTTTCAACACTTGAATATCTAGTTTATTTTTATTATTTTGTAATCTATATTTTAGAAGGATTAAGGTACTCTCAATACCTTCATGAATATCAAAAGAGGTCTTATAAAAAATATCTGAACGGGTAAAAATGCGTAGACTTGTACTAGTTTTGCTAATACGTTCTAAACCTAAATTCATAGATGAAAGAAGGTTGGGTAGGTCTTGAATAATTCTATCTAATTCTATATCTTTAGCATCTTCTACAATTTCTTCAACTGGATTAGGATAATTTTTTTGATAAAGTTTTAAGTGATAAATGAAATCAGAAAGGAAATTTTCTAAGTAGTTTAAGCTACACTCTATGAAAGTAAGAGGATTATTAATTTCATGAGCAACACCAGCAACTAACTGACCAATGGAAGAAATTTTTTCATATTGCACTATTTGGAGTTGAGATTTGTGTAATTCTTGCATGACTTGAGAAAGTTTTGCCGTACGTTCTTGTACCCGGTTTTCTAGCTCTAAATTCTGATTTGCAAGTTGTTGTGTCAATAAACGTAACTTTAAATGAATGTTAACTCTAGCTATGATTTCTTCTGTTTGAAAAGGTTTGGTAATATAATCCACTGCTCCTAAAGAAAGACCTTTAACCTTATCTACGGTTTCTGAAAGAGCGGTCATAAAAATTATAGGTATATCCTGAGTTAGAGAATTACTCTTCAGTATCTGGCAAGTTTCAAATCCATCCATTCCTGGCATCATGACATCTAGTAAAATCAAATCGGGATGAGCATACTCTGCTTGCTCAATAGCACTTTCACCATCAGTAGCGACTAAAATCTCCCAGTCTAAATTAGCAACGGCATTACATAGAACACTCAAATTTGTGGGATTATCATCAACTGCTAAGATGGTGGCAATTTCTGAGGTGCTGGAATTCATACAATTTCGTTTTGAAAAGATTTAATAAATTTACGTATATTCTTGATTTGGAAATGACTAGCTAATTGACGAACTTCTGTAGTAAATGGTAGGAATTTCTCATCCTCTTGCTCTAGTCGATCTAATAAGATTTCAATACCTTTAATATTTCCTCGCATAGCAAAGTCTAATAATTTTTCAAGTTCTGGTCCTGGTGGGGGTATTAATTGGGTTTTAGATACAGCCGATGGAGAATGAAGGGTTATTTTCTCTTTACTAGTGCTCTTTTCATAAATCCACTCCAGTTGTAAATACTTTTTGAGCAGCTTTAACAGGTCTTTTATCTGGATTGGTTTAGGTAAAAAATCATTTGCTCCTGCTTGCAAGCTTTTGTAACGGTCAACTTCAAATACACTTGCAGAAGAGGCAATAATTGGCAAATTTTGTAGTTTAGGTAAACTCCTAATGATATCTATCATCTTCAAGCCGTCCATTACTGGCATTTTGATATCAATTAAAATTAAATCTGGTTGAATTTCATTGATTTTATCTAAACCTTCTTGACCGTTACTAGCTTCAAAGCATATCACTCCTATGGACTCAAGTAGTGTGATGATGACAGAACGATTTTCCCATTGGTCATCGACAATAAAAACTTTTGGCTTTTTGTCTTTAATCCCAATAATCTTTTTCTCTTCAATGACTGCATCTGTACCAACCCAGTTGTAACTCAGCAATAAGTCTATATCAAACCAAAATTTACTACCAACGCCCAAAGTACTTTCTACTTGGATTTGACTTCCCATTAACTCAGTTAATTTACAGCTAATTGCTAATCCTAATCCTGTTCCTTCTGTTCTTTTACTTCTTGTACCTACCTGTTCAAAAGGCAAAAAAATCTTTTCTAGTTGTTCTGGGGTTATTCCTATTCCGGTATCTTCGACTAAGAATCTAATTTTATCAAATTTCAATTCATTTGTTTGGTCTTTTTTTAAGATTTTAACTTTGAAATTAACTCCTCCATTTTCAGTAAACTTAATGGCGTTACTCAGTAAATTAACTAAGACTTGTCGCAAACGTTTTTCGTCAGCGCAAATAGCTTCCGGAAGCAGGGAATCAGGTTGGTAAATAAAAGATATACCTTTTTGGACAGCACGAATAGAACACATTTCTGCCACTGCTGTTAAGAAAGATGGGAAATGAAAATCATCTTTGTATAGTTCTAGTTTGCAAGATTCTATTTTAGACAAGTCTAAAATGTCGTTAATCAGAGTGAGCAAGTGGGAACCACATTTATGAATGATGTTGATGCCATCTAATTCAGACTTTGTTAGGTTTGGAGAGCGTTGCAGAATCTGTGCGTACCCTAAAATCCCGTTGAGAGGTGTACGTAGTTCATGACTCATATTGGCGAGAAATTCGCTTTTGGCTTGGTTGGCAATATCAGCAGTGATTTTGGCTGCTTCTAATTCCTGAGTGCGCTCTTTAACTTTTTGCTTGAGAGTATGAGAATACTCTTGTAGTTGCTTGTTGGCTTGTGCTAATTGGAATTGTTTATGAAAGTTGGTAGTGATAATTGCACTACCAATCAGAGCCAGTAAGGGTGAAACTGAGGGAATCCACCAACCTATTAGAAACGCTAGATAGCTAATACCTAGGATAATCAGTATTGCAAATGTTATTCCTAGAATCAGAAATCCTTGAAATAGTTGTTGTCGATTAGATTTGACAGACAGCAACTGCCAACTCAAACCACTACCTGTCATCGACCAGAACAAAATCCACAACCACTCTGCTTGGTAAGACCAAATGTGTCTCAGAGGTCGTCCATCTATTGCTGCACTTAAAATTTGACTGGTTAAATTGGCATGAACTACCACCCCAGGCATCGGTGCGCCACTATCTCTACGATGCGGCTCATTGTTCCATATATTCTTCTTGTAGCCTACGTAAAGCTCGTCACGGATACTCTTAGCTGTAGTGCCAATTAAAATAATGCGATCGCGTATCCTTTCCGCAGCCACAGAACCATTCAACACTTCCCGCATAGTGACTGTATCAAAATGTTCTTGAAAGCCCCAGTAGTTAAGTAGAATTTGGTATCCTCCGATTTCTTCTCCTTGATATATGAACTCCTTACCCTCAAGGGGCGTAAATACCGCTTTACCTAACTGTAAAGAATCCCCAGTTTTGTCTAAACGTTTTAAGGAAATGCCTTTGTTTTGCAGATAAATCAAGCTTAAGCGAGCCGCCAATCCCAAAAAAATATCACCTTTATCATCAGCAGCCGACAATATACCCCGCCGAATCTTGCCATCTTTGTCCTCCTCCCAGTCCACAAGAGCGACTTGGTCTTGTTGCAATAAGGTGGGGGGTGGATGCACTTTATGAGACCCTGCCAATTTCATGACGCCAATTAAGTTTGGTGTAGACTTCATAACCGCAACCAATTTTTCATGTCCTGGGTTGACAGCCAAATCTCGATAAATATCTAAACCAATGACGGCTGGTTGTTTTGCTTTCAGTTCGATCAGCAAATCAGCTAAAACCGCATCTGGTATTGGCCATTTACCAACTTGAGAAAGGTCTTTTTCATCAATAGTGACAATGAGAAGGCGATTGTCTCGTGCTTCTATGGGGCGTAAAGTATAAAACGATTCCATGACTTCTCGCTCCAGGACTTGCAAAAATCCAGTCCGGACTCCAGCAATGACGCACAACGCCACACTAGTTATGGCGATCGCCATAAAGCGCCATTGCGATTTACCCTTATATATAGATATAAAATTCCACAACAAAGAGACAAAGGTTTTCCGATTGAACCACATTGTGCTTTTACTCAAGATTAAGGCAAAGGGATGGAAGAAACTTAGTGTGTTTCTCATCCCGAATCTCCCGATCTAAATTTTCAGTTAGACGGAAGTGTGTATGAGTCTTCAGTCGATTGATTTAACAAAGGTGCATTGGAGATATTTTTCAAACCTACAGATTCTAACAGTTGTTGCCAGGTAGCTGTTATGGTGGAATTGTGAGGTTGAGCTTGCCTTAATTTGGCAAGTTCAAAGATGGTATCGTACCAAACGCCACTGCTGGCTAAATGAGCAACTAATTTTAGGGAAGGAGACAAATTCCCTTGATTTTTCAAGCTTTTAGGAACTTGGGTTCGCTGAATCCACCCACTCACCAACGGACTATCTGGCTCTAATTCTGCAGAGCAAATCATTGCCAAAGACCATTGATAATTCTTACCTGTTTGTAATGCAGGAACCGAGCCCGGTAGTTCGATTACCATGACACCTGGTTTTTTTGGCAAATTGATAGTTGTTTGGTAGAGGTTTGTGGCTTGCTCATCTTGCACACTAAACAACGCTTTTTTTGCAGGAGTTTGCGGAATGTAAACCAATATTGTCGGACGCTCCTTGACAGTCATACCAATTCCGCTGGATGGAAGCAGGGGTGTTACTGCATCTGTAGCGCTTGTTGTCTCTGTTTCAGTTGCAAGACAGTTGTTACCTTCTCGAGAGGCTCCTCCTGTAGACTCTCTGGGCGCAGGTATCCTTGGAGGGTGAAAAGTTACATTAGCTACACTGATTGGAGCCCAAATGAGGATAAAAGACGATGACATTAACAAGGTACTTCCTAGTAGACAGTACTTAAGCACAGAGTTCCACTGCTTTAGCATATGTCGCATTTCCGTTTAGGGTTTCATCTAAAAATCAATTGCTGATATTAACGGTTATGCATCCCATACTTAATCTAGATACCAGTAGTCATAACGATTTGGTATCGTTTTTCGCTCAATATTATCAGTCAAGCAAGTACTTGTACAATTATACTATCTTTAAAATAAAATATTGAAACAAATCAACAGTTTTCTTTTCAAAAGTTCCTATACCAATGGTTTTTATACTTAACTTTGTCGTAAAAACACTTAAAATAATATCTAATTAGTGTGTATCATATGAACCACTAGAGTTTATTCTCCAGTAGAGCAACAAGGCTTGGTGTCCTCCAAGCAACTCTTAACTGAACCATATTGCACCATATTCAACCACCTATAGCGGTTATTATTGAGAGATTAGGGAATTCCAAATAAAAAAGTATCCAAAAATCTCTTGTGGTACGGGCGTCCCGCCCGTCACTAAGCAGGGACCCCACAAAATGGATAATTTATTTCTTGGAAGTCCCTTAGTTAATTGATGACAGTTGACCTCAAACAGTTTACAAATTCAGTGAAAACCATCAACAAGAGGTAAAAATCTATGCAAATTGACGTACGTGGTGCTGTTATGGCTGCTAAAAAATATTTTGAAGATATACAGGATATGATAGGTAACTCTATCAACGATCTCTTACTTGAAGAAGTAGAATTGTCAGAAGATAAAAGGGTTTGGTATGTAACATTAGGTTTTAGTCGCCCTGTAGCTAAGACTGAAAGAACACTTATTCCTGATGTTATTTCTTTAGCTAATAAAACTGAACGTGAGTATAAAATATTTGCCGTAGATGCAGAAACGGGGGAAGTAAAATCGATGAAAATTCGTGAGGTATGAAAGATTATATTCGCTCGTTGTTTCAAAGTTACAAACAAAAAGGAATTTTCATTGACACAAATATTTTATTGCTTTGGTTTGTTGGTACTGTAAATCGAAGGCGAATATCACAATTTAATCGGACTGAAAAGTTTTTACCGGAAGATTACGATTTGCTAGTGAGCATCTTATCATATTTTTCAAAAATTGTTACCACTCCTAATGTGCTGACTGAAGTCAATAGTCTGGTTAATCAGATTGGTGAACCAGAACGTTCTCAATGTTACTCTGTATTTGCTACCAATTCCGAGGATTAAACCGATTCTGGTCAAGCCCTGCTTTAATCTCAGGAAGTACCGTTTCGTCGTACCCAGAGTCATCAGACATCCATTCGTCAACAAGCTCTATAATCCTTTCCAAAGAATCATCTTCTTCCAAAGAAAGCTTGGACTTCTCTTCGTCTACTATCTGTTCAATACCAGACGCGGATAAAAGCCGATCTTCTTCCCGCAAATCCTTTCTTTGTTTAGCAAAAACTGTATATTCCCTAAAAGTTTTCAGGGCTTCGGAAACGGAAATCTGTGACTCAAGTGAAGCTAGTAGTCTTCTGAAGGCAAACTCTTTTAAAATCTTGACACTTTTTTGCCCTTCATCAGCAAGTGCTCTTAAAATCTCTAGATCTTCCGTCAGAAGACTAGCACCTTTTTGGATGCTTTCCCAATTATCTTGCTGAGCTTGTGATAATTTTTCTGCAATTAACGCATCAACTTTTGCCCTAACAAGTTGCAACTCATCTAAAGAAAGGGCATCTAATTGCTGGTAAATCGCGTCAAACTCTGATGTCTTGGGCATCACATCACTTGAAGTAAACTTCTCTTTTATGTTATCTCAAACCCATCATAGCTACAAATTGTGCAGTTTTTTAAAGCGTGGGTAGTCCCGCGTGCTGATAGCTGTCAGCATGAGAAGGAGCGCGGTTAGGGACTTCCAAGAAATAAATTAATCATCTTGTGGGGTGGGCGTCTGAATGGCACTAAGAAGTGCGACGCGGAGACTAGGGGACGCGGAGACGCGGAGAGG
>JAWQFQ010000143.1:0-23447 GCA_035967975.1 Scytonema sp. PMC 1070.18 | reverse complement strand
GAAGAGGGTTGAGGGGGGTGGGGTGTCCTTGGCGTGCGATGGTGAGATAGGCGCGGGTGAGTTCCCACAAAGTGACTTCGCCACTACCTAGAGATAATCCTAAGCCGTAATGTTCTGCTGCGTGGGTGAGGTGTTCAAAGCCCAGTGTGTGAAGACGATCTAAAAAAGTTTGTACTCCAACTTGTTCCAAAACCCTGACAGCGGGAATGTTGAGAGAATTAGCCAAAGCGACACGCACTCGCACTGGTCCCAAAAAAGTTTTATTGTAATCTGTAGGGCTGTAAAGTTTTGCTCCGGGAATAGCATAGTGGGCGGGGACATCCGCCAAAATGGTATTTGGTTGAATCGCCCTTGTTTCCAAAGCTAACTCGTACAGCAATGGCTTGAGGGTAGAACCTGGTTGACGGAGTGCTTGAACTCCATCATTTCTTCCTAAATTTGCTTCATTAAAATAATCCGGCGAGCCTACATAAGCTAACACGTCCCCTGTATGATTATCAACCACCAAAGCCGCCGCATGATGAACGTTATGAGTTGCGAGAGTAGAAATAACTTGCTTTACCTGTGCTTCTACAAACTGTTGTAGCGGACGGTCAATGGTAGTGCGGATAGGCTGAGAATCCAACTGTTCTTCCCCTCCTGACTTGAAAGAGGGGTGTGAGGGTGTAGGGGAAGGAACTACTTTCATGCTTGGCGGTAAAACTTGTTTTCTTGGGAGGAGAGGGGTACTTAACTGCTGCGATAACCAAAACAAAAAGTGCGGTGCTGCTATAATTCCCCGTTGGCGAGACTGAAACGCAACTTCTTCTGCGTATGCTCGTTCTGCTTGAGCGCGAGTGATGCGATCGTCTTGTACCATACGATTGAGAACGTATTTTTGTCGCTTTCTCAAACGTTGATAGTGCTCAAGGGGGTCAAAATAGGTGGGATTATTCGGAATAGCAGCTAAAAGACTAGCTTGAGCGATATTTAACTCACTCGCTGGTATGGAAAAATAAGTCCGAGCAGCAGCTTCCACACCATATATATTTCCTCCCATTGGTAAACGATTAATATACGCAGAGAGAATTTCATCTTTATTCATCCCCGCAGTTAACCGCCAAGACAGCCAAATTTCCTGCACTTTACCTGAGAGTGTGCGAGGAACTGGGTCTAACATCCGCGCCAGTTGCATAGTAATTGTAGAAGCACCGGAAACAATCTTTTTGGTTTGAATTGCGTCTTTAAGTGCGCGGGCTACTGCTTTGATATCCAACGCCCCGTGATGGTAAAAGTCTCCATCTTCAGCAGCGAGAATAGCGTTGATAAAATCAGGGGAAACCCTGTCTAATGACACCACTGAAGTATGTTCTTGGTCACGGGTTAGTAGTGTTCCTAAGGGAAGTCCATTGCGGTCAGTGAATTCCAGTGCGAGTTGATGTTGTGCAATGTCTTTGGCGTGAATAGGAGATAAATATGGAAGTAAGCGAATTGTTAGGCATAGGAGTAGTACAGTTAATACAACTTTAGATATTTTGTGCTTTAATGAACGCCATACTATCTGTTTAATATAAATAAAGAATTGCAAAGTAAGTTTCACGGTTCAATTTTTTCTGACAATGACTCATTTAAAATGTATATCATTACGAATACTGCGATATTTCTTGGCAAGGGTGCGTAGATTTCGATTGAAAGTTGGCGCGGCTTCAACTTGAATGAACGGTTGCTCAGACATCTTCCAGTCCTTCCCAAACTTGTGCAACAGGAATCGTTTGTCCAGTCATTGCTTCATGCCAAGCTTGACGGAAATCTTCTAGAATTGCTTCTTTAGAGTTATCATCTTCATCGGTTTCTGCTTCTTCTGGGATGAGGACAATCACTTCAACACGACTATTTTTATCTGTCATTAGGGGAAAGTCTAAAGTAAGTTGTCCTTGCTCATCAATAGTTGCCATTACTTTAATTGCTTTCATTTATTGCTCCGGTAGCTTTACATAAGTTAAGATAACCTTACACGTTTTGCGCTTCAATCAGCAGCATGACGAGTTTCACGCAGAGCTTTGTGGTCGAAATCCGGGGTAAACTGGATTTTTCCAGGGAGATCGAGAAGGTTTTTCTTTCTACGCGCACGCACCAGTTCTTGCAGAGTAAGGTTAAGCAGTTCTTCTTGAGTGGTGAGGTTGGTTAACTCGAAGGCTTCCTTAAGAAGGGCTTCGTCGAGGTTGAGAGTGATTTGCATTTTTGCAACTGAGGGAGAGGTTTGAGGTCTTATATCTATATTAGACATTTCCAGAAATTAATTATGCGTTACCCGAAAGTCTTAGTAGGGGCGCTCCTGCCGTTCGCCCTTACATCTTTTCCACGCCTATGTCTAATATATGAAAGTACTTACAACAAGCGATCGTTATTGATGGCGCTGCTAACCCAATTTATCCTACAGTTCTCGACTATGAAACTTGTTTAGCAGGTGAAAATGGGGATTTTCAACTCGATCAAATCGTTGTGAACGAACTCGATCTCTTTGCTATTAACTTTACTTCTGGTACTACTGGTCGTCCAAAAGGGGTGATGTGCAATCACCGAGGCGCTTATCTGAATGCGCTGGGACAAGTGCTTATGATTGGACTGAACCGAGCCTCAAAGTATATCTGGTTGCTTCCTATGTTTCATGTGAATGGGTGGGGACATATTTGGGCAAATGTCGCCGTGGGAGCAACCCAAGTCGTTTTACCCAGTCACCAAATCCGAGATGGCTCTGCAGATTTGATTCAGGCGCTTTCTCAGTACCAAATTACTCACCTGTGTGGTGCTCCTCGTCTTGTGCGATCGCTGGCGGAAGCTCCTGGGGATAAGGGAGGGTTTCGGGGGTTGACGATTACTACCGGAGGAGCTGCTCCTACTCTCTCTTTAATCCAGCAATTAGATGAGATGGGGGTCAACTTCATTCACCAATATGGATTAAATGAAACCTATGGTCCTTACGTTGTTTGTGAGGAGCAAGAAGAATGGCAGGTATTGCCCTCCGAAAGCCGTATTCTCAAGCATACACGTCAAGGGGTGGCAACTATTCATGCTGGAACGGGGTTGCGGGTAGTTGATACCTCAAGGCGAGATGTTCCTTGGGATGGTCTCACCTTGGGGGAAGTGATTGTAGCAGGTAATACAGTAGCAACAGGCTACTACAACAATCCTGAAGCTACTGAAAAAGCCTTTCGAGATGGGTGGTTCCACACCGGAGACATGGCAATTGTCCATCCAGATGGCTATTTGGAGATTCGAGACCGTCTGAAGGACTTAATTTATGTAGAAACCGACTACGGTTGGGAGAACATTTCCTCAATTGAGATTGAGAATGTGCTATGCAGACATGAACAAGTGCGAGATGCTGCGGTTATTAGCATCTCACCTGAAGAGCTAGGAAAAAACCGCACCCTGCTGGTGGCTTTTGTTGAGGTAAAGAACTCCCAAAACCTCACCGGAGAAGATTTGCGCTATTTTTGTGGATCTCAACTAACTTTATACAAGCAGCCCCAAATGTTTTTCTTCACAGACTTACCTAAGACGGCGACGGGTAAGGTTCGTAAGGATTTGTTAGTAAGGGAGGCGCATAAGCACTGCACGCTGAAAATTTAACGTAAGCGTTCAGCACTTTAGCTGTCAGCAATCAGCTTGGCAATATACTTTCGGGTGTTTTCTAGACATTGTTGATAAGCTAATTAAACACTCCTATAGCTCTATCAAGCTGACGGCTGATAGCTGATGGCTAAACGCTTACCAATTTAACCAATTTCACTTTCCTACTGTATAGATGCTGGGGTAGTTCATAAATACTTAAATTCTGATACCATTTCACGTTTTTGGTGATACAAACACGTAAGTAAGGGCGTTGGCGGAGCCTTCCCGTAGGGTACAGCCGTTCGCCCCTACAGCAGACAAATTTGTACAAAACAGCTAATAATTTGAGGTAAGATTTGTATGATTAAGCAATCTAACAGCAATAGAAAAGCAGCATCTCGGATAAATTTCTTTCAGAAACTAAAAGGGGATCATACTAAATTACCGCCTCAGCATTCGGCTAGAGCAATAATACTTGCTTGGTTAGGAGGTTTTCTAGCAATCAGTGTGGTTGCGCTTCTCTCCAATACATTTTCTGTCACACTTGTACTCGGGTCTTTTGGAGCATCCTGCGTTTTGGTCTTTGGATTTCCAGATGTACCCTTTTCACAACCGCGAAATATCCTTGGAGGTCATTTTTTCAGTTCCTTTATTGGTTTGCTCTGTCTGACGCTTTTTGGAGCAACGTGGTGGTCAGTTGCTATAGCCGTTGGTACTGCTATTTCTGTCATGATGCTTACCCGAACAACTCACCCACCTGCAGGTTCTAATCCAGTTATTATTTACCTGACAAAACCAGCCTGGAGTTTTCTGCTGTTTCCCACTGTTTTTGGAGCAATAGTTTTAATCTTTGTTGCGCTTTTTTATAATAACTTCACCCGCGAAAGTAGATACCCAAAATATTGGTGAAGCAAATTGAGGTCGCAATACTGCGACCCTCTCATAATATTTTTGATAGGATGGTTCTTATATGTGGAAAGGCAAAGTGCTTTCAATCTATATCACACCAAATAGTGGTGTCCCTCTCACTTCAGTGAAAAGCGTCCGAACTATTCCAGGTCGAGGTCTTGAAGGAGACCGCTACTTTTATGAAAGGGGATATTTTTCCAAAAAGCCGGGACCCGATCGCGAGATGACTCTGATAGAAATTGAGGCTATTGAAGCGCTCAATCGCGATTACCAAGTTCAAATTTCTCCAGGCGATCTTCGACGCAATGTTGTAACACAGGGAGTTCCACTCAATCACCTTGTGGGTGAAGAGTTTGTGATTGGGGAGGTACTTTTGAGGGGAATACGCCTTTGTGAACCTTGTGCTTATCTAGCTCATCTTCTAGGTAATAACAAAGTGATGAATGGTTTGATTCATCGGGGGGGACTGCGGGCACAGATACTTTCCGAGGGTATTATCAATGTAAATGACACTATCATTGCTCAAAATGTCGATTCAAAGGCAATACCTTTCAGCTAAGCAACGTTAAGAAACCCGGTTTCTCGAAGAAACCGGGTTTCTGTGCTCCACGTACTGATGTTTCTGGTGCTACAGCTAGTGAAGATAAAACTATTAAATTATGGACGCAGTATGGGGAAATACTACAAACTCTTGGCGGTCATCATACAGGTGTTAAAAGTGTGAGTTTTAGTCCAGATGGTAGGGTTTTAGCTTCTTCAGACTCGTTAGGAAATGTGATTTTCTGGCGTTTGGATTTAAATTCTAGTCCTGAAAAATTATTAGCGCAGGGCTGTGATTGGGTACGAGATTATTTGAAGAGTAATACGAAGGTGACAAACGATGAGCAGCAATTGTGCGATCGTTATTAAGTAAGTCGGTAAGAAAAAATCAACCTATGTAACGAAAAGTAAAATCTCTTTGGCTCGTAGTAGCGCTTTAGCGCATGCACCGCAACTACGACTACTAAAAGTCTCTTGCTAGAGTAAAAGTAGATAGGCGATACGACTTAAGCTTGCACAGTCAGTATACCGAAAAGTTTTGCGATCGCTTCATTCTACTCATCCCAAATTCTTCAATTCCACGAAAGGGCATTTTTGTTGACTCCTAGGCTCAAACTCTTAATTTCTCGTGCAGTTGCTTCATCTACATGAGGTATTTTACCAACTTTGAGTTAACAGTTGGTATTACACGACACATTCATGACTTAATTTCATCTTTGTCAACCGTATCTTCACAGAGTATTGTGTAGCATTTTTTTTTGAATAACTAAAAATTAGATATAATAAGGGTTTCCAGACCTGGAATCCATGATTGTTACAAACATCTCGGCTTAATGCCATTATGTTGTTATTGAGAATACAAACGGTTGCTCCATCAACCAGACCCTGATTTTTCAGAACGGTATCAACGTTGACAACCCCTTTTGCCTTTACTTAACTAATGTACAAGACCATATGCAAACAATAGCTAAAGAAACCCATTTCAGGAGAGTAAAACTATGAATTCTCCATTTCCCGGAATGAATCCTTATTTAGAAAATCCTGTATTTTGGTCAGAAGTACATCATCGATTAATTACAGCGATCGCAGATACAATTGAGGAAAATATTCCTCCACAGTATCGAGTTGCAATTGAACAACGTACTTATTTAAGTGATGACTCAGATTCTGTATTAGTTGGTATACCTGATGTTTCTGTTTTTTCTCCACAAACATCACCTACTCAATACCCATCAACTGCTACCCAGGTAGCAACATCAGAAGGTATGACAGTGATGCTACCGTTAAGCGAACATATTACGGAAAAGTACTTAGAAATTAGAGAAATTTCTACAGGTTTTGTAGTAACTTCTATCGAAGTTTTATCTCCTAAAAATAAACGTCCGGGTGAAGGGAGAAAAGCGTATGAACTGAAACGCAAACAAGTTTTAGCTAGTCTTTCTCACTTAGTTGAAATTGATTTACTTAGAAGTGGAAAACCCATGTTGATTTTGGGGGAAGTTCCTGTAACAGATTATCAAGTTATTCTGAGCAGAAGTGAAACACGTCCTCAAGCTAAATTATACGGTTTTAGTATCAGAGAACGGATTCCTGTATTTCCATTACCGTTACAGTCAGAAGATACAGAACCAATTTTAGATTTGCAATCTTTATTGCATGGAATATACAATCGGGCAAGATATCACTTAGCAATTGATTATAATAAAGAACCAGTACCACCCCTAAAACCAGAAGACGCTGTATGGTCTGATACCCTTTTACGCCAACAAGGGTTAAGAGTTTAGCTAAGGGCTAAGGGCTAAGGGCTAATGGCTAATGGCTGATGGCTAATGGCTAAGGGCTGATGGTTAACTGCTCAAAATGGATTGGCAATAATTGAGAAATACAAACCATTTTCTTGCCACGAGTCTTTATCACCGGAAATGGAAATTAACGGAATACCCCAGTCTATACGAGCAGTAAGATAATTGTTTAATTGCAAACGCAACCCCAAACCCACAGAAGCTAGCGTATTTCTTTCCAAATCGACTTCCGGGCTTGGTCTGCCAGAACGGTTCCAGACAGTGCCAATATCAAAGAAGGGGGTTAACTGTAGGAGGTTATTACGTCCGGAGAAGCGAACAATGGGAATTCTGACTTCAGCAGAGGCAAAAAACCCATTATCTGCGAGTAAGGCATCTTGACGATAGCCTCGGACACTTTCGAGCCCACCCAACCCAAATTGTTCAAACGGGACAAGGGGTCTATCTGCGATCTGTAAATCGCCTCTTAATAGTAAGAGGGTATCAGGTGCTAAAAGACGTACCCATTGAGCTTGTCCTCTCCACGCAAAGAAACGACCATCAGGGGCTGTATCGATGGTAGAACCAAAGGCGTCAAGTCCAATACTAAACTGAGAACGGACGGCGAAGACTTGCTGGCTATTGCGTTGTGTCCATTCTTGAAAAAACCGCACAGCAGTTATCCTGGTTTTTCCTTCATCATCTGCTCCTAAGGTTGGAAAGGGAATTGTTTCACCTAATGGACTTAAAGTGGCTTCACTTTCCCGGCGAGATGCTGTCAGACCTATTGCTAATTCCTGAGTGGGGGCTTGGATAATGGGCTGGCGTACTGTTAATTCGTAATACCGCGAATCGGACTGAATGTCAAGAATATTGAAGGGTCTTTCAATCACATCACTCTCAGAAATTCCAAAACTAAATGAAACCGTACCATTACGAGGATTGAAGGGAACGGTATAGTTGAAATCAAAGGCATTGCTACCATCGGTATTTGTGTAGATAGCGCTAATGCGATCGCCTAATCCAAACAGATTAGCTTCACTCACCTGGATTTGGCGACGAAAACTACCAACTGCAGGAGACCGCCCATTATCTAAAACGAGTTGAATATCAAAAGTATCTGCTTCTGTAACCCGCACTTCTAGTAAACTCTCCCCTGGACGAGCGCCAGCTGAGAGTTCAGCGGAAAGGTTTTCAATCAAAGGATTGAGTTGTAAGAGTTGCAATGCTTCTAGCAGGCGATCGCGATTCAGTGGTTTACCTGTAGCTACAGCAATGCGGCTTCGGACATAACCGGAATTGAGTCTGCGGGTACCAGAAATTTTAATATCTTCCAATGTACCTTCCACCACCCGAATTTCTACAGATCCATCTTGTAGTTTCTGTGGTGGAATGTATGCTCCAGATGTAATATATCCTTGACTAACATATAAATTTGTAATTTCAGCACGTGCTTGAAAGAGTTCTGACAGTGTTATCGGGCGTTTAGTATAAGGTTCAAGAACTTTGTCGAAATCTTTTTGACTAAAGACCGTGCTACCTGTAACTTTAAATTCCTGAACTGTGATAGTTTGAGGAATGTCTTCTGGTGAGGTTGGCTGGGGCGTGAAAGGTGTTCTTGGTGGTTCGAGTAACTCCTCCGGTGGTGGTAAAGGGGAGGGTAAGGACGGTTCTGGTAAAGGCTGAGTAGAAGGTGGTTCGTTTTGTCGTGGGGACAATTGAGTCGCAGGGGTTTGAACATACAGGCGATCGCTCACCTGCATCGTATCAATAACTTGTCCTTTCAGGGGTTCTACTATCAAACAATTGATAATGAAAACAAAAGCAAGATAATAAAAATATTTATAAAAACTTATATTGTGTTTAAATATACGAAGCATGGCAACAGAAGAGTGGTAAGAGCATAAGGGAAAAATAAACCCTTAATACTTGCATCACAAGGATAATAATACCGCTATTACCGACAATTTATCCCCATGCTTGAGCTATCTAAGAGGATGTTTGAAAAGTGGTTGGCTATAATTTCAAGCACTGGTTGATCCCCCCTAGCCCCCCTTTCCAAGGGGGGAAAATCTCTAACGGTCCCCTTTTTAAGGGGGATAATGGTGGATCTAAAAGTAAAAAGTCAAAAGTCAAAAGGAAGAAATCTTTTTTTACCCTTTAGCTTTGACTTTTGACTCTATCTGAATGAGAGATATCCCGTTTCTGTAGCAGACATCTTACGTAAGATGTCTTAATTTACACGATAGAAGATTGTAGGCTCTGATGATAGTACCCTCTGGGGTGATGTTTTATGCAAGTTGAATTATACTTCACAATTTAGATAGGCTTGGCGTTTTGTATGTATATTTTTCATGTGTTTTTTCACAGTATTGATAGTGATATACAGCTTTTCAGAAATTTCTTTATAGCTAACTTTAGCACGATACAGACACCAAATTTCAGCTTCTCGGGGAGTTAAGTCATACTTTTTAATTTCACCCATTACCACATTTTTTAACGATTCACATTTATTTTCAAGAGTTATTAAAAAACAAGAACGTTCAATTTTACCTATATCAAGCCATCTAACACGAAAACGAAAACCTTTTGATTTATCTATTACAATCTCACTAGATAAAACAATAGATTTCTCTAAAGAATGATTTCCTTGTTCCAACAAAGAGTTGCAAAGATTCCAGATAGCAGAGGGGATAAAAGCTGAACCAGGGCTTTCTTGTTTGATTTGACAAAGAATACGATAAGCAGATTTGTTCGCATAAATTAAATTGCCATCCTCAGACAAAATTAAGATACCATCTTGCATACCTTCAATCACTTCTTGTAAAAAAGAAGCATTCTGAAAATCCTGCAACAAAGATTTTTCTATCTGTTGAGATTTAGTATCATTTTTTGTCTGTATTTTTGTTATGGTTATCATAGGACTTAATTAAATCCTCACAAAGGTTTTCAAGTATGCACCTTGATTCTCTGTATAATTATTGATTGCAAAGTATACTGAAAAATCGTTTTTATTTACATAGCATTATCCAAGCACTATAGTCATCCTAAAAGCTAATGGCTAATGGCTAATGGCTAATGGCTCATTTATTTTTTCCCATTAACTATTAGCTATTAGCTTTTAGCAGTCCTTAGGAAAATTTTATACTTCATGTAGGACTGCGACAGCATTTCAAATTTTTTCTAGTCTTGTTGAATGCCAATGTTAAATACAAGCTTTCTATTGTCTATTTCGGAATGAGCAAAAATTAGCAACTTGGTTTCTGGGAGGGTATAACAGGCTATTATGCCAGATCGGATTTATGAAGGTGAGCGATCGCGCTGACCAAAAACGTTGTTTCTTGTCACAGTTTTGGATATATTCTCATTCTATAGGCATATTGACAAATGCATTATGACCTTAACTTGTCACAAATGGTGCGGTTGGGTGAGCACATCTCCTACTTTGTGTTTATTATGACAACGGTTAGTGACAGGATTTGGGCGATCGCATTCATTGTTCGGTCTACTAAAATTAACTGTGCGACTTCTGCATGAATATTCAAAAGTTTGTAGTTGAGTGACTTTTTTAGTTGATGACTTTGTCCTGGTATCACATACTCAATTACGAGATTGATGGTATGTTATTTTTGCACAAACTCCTTTATCCCAATCACGATACAAGCTATGACACTCAATTTATATTTGCTGCGACACGGAGAAACGACCTTTAGTCAAAGTGGTAATTTCTGCGGTGAAACTGATGCGGAGTTAACACTAGAAGGGATGCAGATGGCACAGAGCTTTGCCGATGTTTATCAAAAATTGAAGTGGGAAGCAGTTTATGTTAGCCCGATGAAGCGCACAATTGCAACTGCTAAGCCATTTTGTGATGCTGTCGGTATGGATATGCAGTTGCGTGACGGACTTAGAGAAGGTAGTTACGGCAAATGGGAAACTAAGAGTAAATCCTTTGCCCAAGAGAATTATGCAGAAAACTATGTAAAATGGTTGACAGAACCCGCTTGGAATGCACCACTAGGTGGAGAAACTGCGGTAGATATTGCTAACCGTTCTATGCCTGTAATTGCTGAAATCCAAGAAAAACATCCCCAAGGTAATGTTTTAGTAGTTTCTCATAAAGCTACGATTCGGATTATAATTTCTAGTCTACTAGGAATTGATTTAGGGCGCTATCGCTATCGGGTGAATATTTTGGTCGCGTCGGTAAGTATGGTTAAATTTGACGTTCATGGTCCTTTGTTAGAAATATTAGGCGATCGCCATCATATACCCGCTCATATTCGCTCTCGTCCGGGAACATAATACCATGCCAAGTGCAAAGCGATCGCTACTACTTGCAATCAACTACATATTCACTCACCTGTCAAGCAGCGAAGCGCTGCAATTCGTAATTCGTAATTCGTAATTCGTAATTCGTAATTGTAACCCACACTTAAAAGTGTGGGGCTAAAAAACCCGGTTTCTCTCGTTGAAAAGACTGATTTTCCGTTAAGCAAAGTCGAAAAAATCGGTTTTTTAGGATGTCTGTACCGGTGCTCTAGCAAGGTAACTGAACTGTAAACGTTGCACCTTGTCCAACGCCTGGGCTATCTACATCAACGGTACCACCATGTAATTCTACTATATGTCGTACGATCGCTAACCCCAATCCCAGTCCACCATACGACCTTGTTGTGGAACTATCTGCTTGACGGAAGCGGTCAAAGACGAATGGAAGAAAATCAGGGCTAATACCAATACCTGTGTCACTAACTTGAATTTGAACATAGGGAAAATGAAGACTGGGGAGGTGGGGAAATAATTCTTCGTTGTTCTTGTGTCTTTGTGTCTGCGCTTCTTCTTGGTTAACCATAGATATACGTACGTCTACTTGACCACCTTTTGGTGTAAATTTTATAGCATTAGATAGCAAATTCCATATCACCTGTTGTATGCGTTCTGCATCCGCAGCAATGGAGAATTTTGGACTAGCTAATTTGTTATCATTCTTATCATTCTCTTCCCGATTGTTTGTTTGGTTGATTTCAGAATCGACAAGATGGAATTTTAAATTTAGTTCTTTTGCTTCAGC
Source organism: Scytonema sp. PMC 1070.18 (assembly GCA_035967975.1). Taxonomy (GTDB): domain Bacteria; phylum Cyanobacteriota; class Cyanobacteriia; order Cyanobacteriales; family Nostocaceae; genus Scytonema. Next base: position 11,549 of record JAWQFQ010000143.1, on the reverse strand, counting down.
AGCAAAGCGTACGGTTTCAATTGCAGCATTAATAACGGGAACTAGGTTGCAAGTACGGATATTAAGACGCAATTGACCTCTAATCATCCGTGATATATCTAACAAATCTTCGACAAGTTGTTTTTGAGCTTTTGCATTGCGCTCGATAGTTTCTAATGCTTTTGTTATCTGATTTTCATCTAGTTTTTGTCGGGAACGCAACAACTGCGCCCAACCTAGGATTGCATTCAGGGGGGAGCGCAATTCGTGGGACAAGATTGCTAAAAACTCATCTTTCATACGGTTTGCTTCTCTTAACTGCTCTGTTTGCTGCTGTAAAGAAGCAATCAAACGAGCACGTTCTACTGCAATAGCAATTTGGTCACAAACTGCTTGCATCATCCCCATTTCGTTTTGAGAAAACTTTATCCGAGTCTGGCTACCAAAAGCCAGAGTTCCTAATAGCTGTCCTTGTGCTATTAATGGATAACTGTAGTAGGATTTTATCCCAATAGAGCGAATAAATTCTGTTTTTTCATCACTTAACTCCTGCACATTTTCTAAAGCAATAAAACGCCTTTCTTGAGCCACTGTACCGCAAATTCCTTGTCCAAATTCCAACAATTTTATCTTTTTTGCAAGTTCCTCAGATACGCCACTGTAAGATACTAACTGCAATATTTGCTTATCTTCATGAACCAGATAGTTAAAGTAAACATCCAAGCGAATTTGTTCTGAAAGTTTTCCAAACAAACTATGAATCAATGCTAGTGGTTGCTGGCTTGATAGCAAATCGCTTGCTGTACTAAATAACAGATGAAGTCTTCTATAACCCAATGCAAGGGCTTTTTCCGCCTGTTTGAGGTTGGTAACATCTTGAAATACAAAAACACAGGTAGCTGGATATCCATGCATTGCTGGTAAGGTATCAGCAAATGTGAGTAGGGAACGGACACCTGCTGATGTATACCAATCTAGTTCAAAGCCTTCTATACGTTCACCATGGGCTACTCGGATTCCAGGTGCTTGTTCTACTGGAATGGGATTTCCGGCGACATCAGTGATAATATAAAAGTTTTGATAGTCTTCGATTGACTCCGCCTTGGGAAATTGACCCCCAGCCACTTGATTTGCTGCTCTATTTGCGAAAGTTACTTTTGCTGTTTCCGGTTCTATTAACAGCATTGGTGTTGGCATTAAGTTGAGTAAATCTTCCAACCATTTTTGCTGATTGCGGAGGTTTTCCTCTACTTGTTTTTGCTCTGTAATATCATTGGTGAAAGCAAGAATTTGTTCAATTTCCCCAGAATCATCTACGAGAGGTAAATACTTAATTTCTGTCGTAAATTTTCCATAATTAGGTAAATCAATTGTGACTTCTATCGTTTGTAATTTACGTGTTTCTTGTGCTTTTATTAATGTCGGGAGATAAGGAGCAATAACCTCGGTAGGAAAGATTTCTTCATCGGTCCTTCCCATGAGTTCCTCTTTTGGCTTTTGAATCCGGTTTATTGCAGCGGTGTTGACAAACTGTAACCGTCTATGGGCATCATAGATAGCAAAGACATCAGGAATATTATCCAGCGCCAATCGGAATCTTTCTTCACTTTGACGTAAGGCTTGTTCTGCTCTCTTGCGATCGCTTAAGTCGAGAATAAACGCAACCGAATCTTCACGCTTTTCCCCTACTAAGGTATAACCAACTAAAACCGGAATGCGCCTTTTATCTTTACGAATGTATTCTTTTTCATAGGGCGTACAAGCTCCTTTTTCCCGTGCTTCAGCAATATGTTCGTTGTCCACAGGGTAATATTCCGGTGGTGTAATGTCAATCCATCTAATTTTATTTGCTTCTAAGTCTTGTCGCGTGTAACCAACCATCCGCAGAAATTCATCGTTTGCTTTGCGGACGTTTCCATGTACGTCACCAAAAAGAATCCCAATAATGTTCGCATCAACGAAACTGTTAAGTTTTTCTTCATTTGCTTTGAGAGCCTCTTTGACGACATCTCTTTGCTGACCTAACCGTTCCAACGCTGTTGCACTTTCCCATATCAAAACACAAAAACTGACAATGAGTACAACGACAAGCAAACACACAGCAAACGCTGATTCGTACAACCCTTTTCTTTGACCTTGTAAAATTAACCATCCCAGGGACAAAGGAACGATAATCGCAGCCAACAACAAGCGCCGCGCCAGCAATCCGCCATATGTCTCATTTGTTACTGTTTTCACCAACCCTTGTTGGGGATAAGTTAATAAAATTCCCGCACACAGCACGACTGACACCAGCACTGCGTGTAATGGCATACCCGTACTATCAGAGGGAAAACTGTAGAGTACATCAACTTCATAAGCGTAGCCGATCACAGCTTGTAAAGAGATCAAACCGGAAATCAGGGTCAAAACCTGAGCATACCAGTAGCTGCGACTGGTTTTTGGGTGAGTTAACAGATCTACAGCCCTGCTTATCAATAAAAAATTCAATGCTGTGTTCAATCCCATTCTCCCAGGGTGGAATGTCATAACAGCATTCGGGGAGTCATGGAACAGTAATTCATCTATACCAATATTCCAACCAAATACGTACTCAATGAGTGTGATTCCAGCAATTATGAAGACAGCTGATGTGCATATCTTAGAGAAGAGGGAAGAAAATGAGGGAGGCGAGGTGGATACCACTTCTTGTTCTACCCTATCTCCGCTTTCTTTTGTACATAACCACAAGGATAAGCCAGACAAAATGAAGCACATTGCTGTATTTGGCTTCATAGTGACCATGCTTAAGGAAAAGAAGCTTTTAAAATACTCTAAGTCAAAACACCAACCCAGTAGTACTAAGCAGCCCACGATAATCGCGATCACACTTGCAGCTCTTGTTACCAGTGAACGTGAAGAGACTTGACAGGAATTTGTTTGGTGCAATCGGCTGTCTTCTAACATTTGTGATTTATTTCCGCATCTATCTAGCGCGGTAGATTGCAGGTTTTTTGACGAGTTTGTTATTCTCTATGCTTAATATTTTAAGCCAATTCTTTACCTTTATTTACATCTGTCTTTTTATATATTTTTGTGAATAGCTATCAGCTAATGGTTAATGGCTAATGGCTAATAGCTAATAGCTAATGGCTAATGGCTAACTAAATAATCTAAATCTTGCTAATTGGTTTTCAATAGCTTGAGGTAATATTTTATTGATTTCTGTGCTGTTTTGAAATGGCAAAATTTGAGTTTTTGGTAAGTCAAAAGGCATTTCTCCTGATAAATCGGGACGTTGCATTTGCACGAGTAAAATTTGCTCTACACGCTTACTTTGAATAGCATAGCCAAGTTCAATGCAGACATTTGGACTGGAAATTAGTCGAGGGGTTTGGTGATTGTTAATACTAGTAATGGGGGTTATATCGGCGATAAACAACAAACTCTTACGGATTTTTCGGATGATAGAGCTTCCTAGGCGTAAGGGAGCATCTTGAGAGCGGTATGATTCTACCAGAGATAGAGGGAGGCGCGATCGCAAGTTTAAAATCTCCAAACTACTCAGCATGGCTTCTTGCAAAGCTTCTCTAGCAACGGAATACTCAGTTTGAGGGGATAAAAAAACAATTGGATCTAACTGCGCCAGTACAGCCTGCTTGGTGAAATAAATTTCATGACTGATTAAGTCAATATTAGCCACACAGTAACCCCCACTACCTTCTATGTAAAATTCAATACTTTCACCTGCTAGATAGCGCCCAAACCAAGTTGATTGCTTAACTTGCTCGCTTTCTTCCAAAAAGTCCGCTCTTAATCCAGATTTTAAAAGGCTTTTTTTACTGAGACGAATGTCTGGTAGACGCTTTTCCAGGTCTTGAATCGGCTCGTAATCTTCTAGATACCATGCTCTGAGAGCAATAATCGACATAACACGCTATTTCAACTGTCTCTTAAGATTTCACCTTGTACAAGCTTACACTGAGCTAGCTTATCTAAAACAACAACACCCAAGGTTCTACTAAATGAGTTATTTCCTCCCATTCTTCATCCTATCTGGGGTTGTACTGGAGTTATCACCATTGAGTAGAAGTGACAAACCACAGTTACAGCGCCCCCTGATTCTCCACAGTTGAGGAAATATCACCGTTCGATTTGGGTGTTGCTGCGTTTTGACGAGACAGATTTGAAGTGAGCAGTGTCTTTTACCTCTTTTCTAACTTTACATTCCTGCCGATTCGATCTGCCAGGGAAGCTTTTTAGCTTCAATTATTAATTTAGCATCCCTGAATTTGAGTGTTTTATTTTGAAACTAAAGTTTACTTTGTCAAGCAAACTAATGTTGAGATAATCTAGCTAAAACCTTAGTAATTCTAAGGCGAACGCGATAGTCTCAACTGAGTAAACACTCATGTTTTGTTAACACATTTTTATCAATATAGGACTCCTATTTGATTTGTGAAAAAATTCCGTACCACTCGCAAGACCTAATTTCCTGTAGCAAGATTGCCTATTCCCTATTGCCTGCCTACACGAATCAGTTCAGAAATCAAACCGGATTCCTATATGTGCTGAAAAGAGCTTGCGACTGTTAATTTGAGGTAATAAGCACTTCTGAGGATTGACGAATTGCTTGGATTCCCCGAACACGTGCTTTATGCCATTGCCATATAGCAGTCCCAGCTAAAATAGAGGCGACTACCAAACTACCCACAAGACATGAAATCAAAACTTTTCGCCTGTACTTGTGTCGGTTCATTTCTTTCTCTAACCCTACTTGCATTTGTGCTGCTGGCTTTTCAATACAGTCACGCAATTCCTCTCGCCCAAAGAACAGGTGGGCGTCTTCTTCACCAAAAGCAAATAAACCTCGGTAGGGACACGGGGGGATTCCTCCTAACTTCAGCCATGTTGGCGGTTCTACGGCGGGGTTTTGACAAATCACTGGTAGCCACGATGCACCCGGAAACTCGTCTTCTAATCCTTGTAACTTCCGTCTTGCTTGCTGCACTGCTAAATATAATGGCAGTCTTGCAATTGCAAATGCTGCCATGAAATGCTGAAAAAATTCCTCGGCGACTAGATTTGGAAGTGGTTCGCGCATGACTATGGCTGTGGGAAGGTTTAATTTTTCTAGAGACAGACCTAGCCCCAAGCCATCGCAGGAGTTGAAAATCGCCAGTTGCAATCCGTTTTCAATAGCTGCTTTGAGGGCTTCTTGTAGTTGTTCAATGGTTAAGCTGTTGTTGGTTGGGTGCTCGTTGATGTAAATTCTGCCAATGTCACCTTCGGTTTGGCTGTGTCCGGCAAAAAATAGGATGTCCCACCCTGGTTTTTGCCAAAGGTATGTGTTGAATTCTTGACGGGAGGGATTGACTAGGAAAACAACTTCTGAATCTTTTAAATCTTTTAAAAATTGAATTTCTGTTTCTAATTTAATATTTTTGCTATTCCCCAGAATGGCTAGGATTCTAATATTTTTTTTCGGTAATTTTGATTGTAAACTTTCTTTGCGTTTATACTCAGGTCTGGAAATAGCTATTTCTGCCAATGGATAATCTTTAAAAAAGTCCCAACGATGCCAAGGTAATCGTCTCAATAAACTGTCTGATGTTTGAAAAACAACTTGAATTTCTTCAGTAGGATGGAGCTGCGATCGCAGTTGTTTATCAATGTTAAGAAACTCACACGATTTCAACCAAGTGTTGATGCTCTCTTGTAATTGTTGACATAACTCCTCGAAGCCAATTACAGATATATTAGTGACACCAGAGGAATCTATTTCTAGTTCATCGTCGTCATTAAAATGACTGTATTTTTTTGGCGAGCGTAAGTATTTGCGATCGCAGAGATTTTTATATAAGTCTTGCCAATTTTTATACAATTCAATTAAATTTGGGGCTGCGGCTAAACTACCAATAAACTGCTGTGGACGTGAGGTTCCTGCTGACCACACTTGGGCAGTAACTACTGGAAATCCATTATATAAATCGCCACTTCCTAAATTAATGACTACTGATTTATTCATGTGACAAGGAGCTGACTTTTATAGGAAGGAACACATCTACATACAACAGCGTCAATTTTAAAATTTTCGTATACTTGCACTAAATGTCAGGATTTCTAAACATAAGGATTTTCTAACATGGCAACTCAAATTATTTCAAAAGCTGAGAAACCGGGTTTCTTGAAGAAACCTGGCTTCTGGATTGTCGTACTTATAACAAATAAAACAGGAATGTCATAGTTGTCAAATTTTTCATTTTGTGTATAAGAAGGGAACGGAGAACTCTTAACTCGAACCAGTGAGGAACGACCTGTTTCCTGGTCCATAACCCACACCATATGTCAAGTCGCTTCTCTACGAGACGCGCAAGGGACGCTCCAATTCGTAATTCGGTGTTCCCCGTTCCCTGTTTCCTTTTACGATATTAAATTTTGGTGACTTTTATCAGGGAATTTTGACAGAAAAGCAGCCTTTAGCTTCGTATTTTAAGTGTCTTCCCGATTTTTCCCCGATTTTTTCGCTAATTTTTTAGATTCTTTAGTCAGCTTTTCCACCTCTGCAGTGTAATCTCAGAAATGCAGTGATTTTCAGTATCTTCAGTTGGAAGATGTTACACCCTGAGGTTAATACCATGAGCAACTTTGCGGAAAAACAAGAATTTCTTCTCAGTCAAATTACAGATAAAAGTTTTCACCGAAGAGATTTGAGTGGATGCGACTTAGGTGGAATCGATTTGAGAGCAGTTGATTTGAGTGGAATTAACTTAATAGGAGCTGATTTGCGTGGTGCTAACTTGAGCGACGCAATCCTTACTGGTGCTAACTTGAGTGGTGCTAATTTAATGCAAGCCAATTTACGAAATGCTTATTTGTACGAAGCATCCTTCTGTGAAGCTAATTTGGTTAATGCTGATTTGAGACGAGCCAATTTTTGTGGAGCTTTTCTATGGAGAGTGAAATTGTGTGGAAGTAACTTGTGGGGAGCTTCTCTATGTGATGCTGATTTGAGTGAAGCAGACTTGAATGAGGCTCAATTAATTGAAGCATCACTGATTGAAGCCAATTTAGTCAGAGCAAATCTCACCGGAGCAAAGCTATGTGGAGCAACCCTACTAGAAGCCAATTTGAATCAAGCCAATTTAAGTGGTGCAGACCTGACCTCGGCTAACTTAACTGAGGCTAACCTGAGTGAGGCTAACCTTTGGGAAACAAACCTCATGAATGCAAAGCTACAAGGTGCTATCATGCCTGATGGTACAGTTCACCAATTATACATATTCTACTAAAGGATCGTAGGGTGTATCTTCAATTACAGGTGTAAAGGTGTAGGGCAAAAACATTCTTCACTATACCCCACACCCTACACCCTAAACCCTCTTCTTAAAACTCACGTCGTGAAAAGATAAAAATTGCCATTACTAACAACATAATGCTATACAACAATCCATAACCAGCATTCAATAGTAATGAAATTGCATCGGGTAGTGCTCCGAAACCATAAACAGCGTCATTTTTCAAATCCAACCGAGATAAATCAGGCAGTAGGAGATACAATGCTTGAGTCATGCGTTCAATACCGGGATTCTGAGCTAGACGACCCAACTGGAGTAAATCTTGCGTAATATTACCCATTAAGTAGACTGCGAATGTTAGGGCTGTCGCTAACAAGGAACTGGTAAACACTCCTAAGGTAATAGCCACAGCAGCAATTAAGGATAGCTGTAAAAATAAGAACATTGCAGCAAGAATAATGCTGCCTACTGGATAAGTAATATTACCAATTTGTAGAAATGCTAGGTAAATTAAGGTCATAGCAGTAATAAGGATAGCTAGTACGGCTAATAAACCTAAGTATTTACCAACAACCAATTCACTACGGCTCAGAGGTTTCGTAATTAATACTAAAACGGTACGTTTTTCTATTTCTTTGTTAATGAGTGCTGTCCCAACAAATATGGCGACAATTAACCCAAGAATACTCATTGCTGCAAAACTAAAGTCTAAAAACATTTTGTCTTCAGTTGCTGCTGCAAATGCGGGAAGTAGGTAGAGAGAGGCTGCGAGTATTAAGGTATATAAACCGATAATGTAAAAGATGCGATCGCGTACCACTTCCTGAAATACATGATTTGCCAACACGGAAATTCTGCCAAAATTCATAAGAATAAGGGTGTAGGGGGTAGGGTGTAGGGTGTAGGGAGAATAGGAATTTACGACACACCCCATACCCTACACCTTTATTTGTCATTCCTGAGGTGGTGGTGGACTTGCGAAGAATGAAGTTTTTCTTTCGCATTCAACTTCTGCAATAGTATTTCTAGTGTCAGAGTTGGAAGTGACTTTAGAAGTCGTTCCGCTTTTTTGTACTGGATCTATCTGACAGGTCTTTACAAGATAATAACCGCCAGGGGTTGAACTAGGACCACTCCAGATACTTAGTAAATCTAGTTTATATCCTGACTTCAAATTTGATATCCGTGGTTCTACCCGCCACAGGAACCTCTCTTCATAGTCTGCTAACGTCGAATTTATGGTTTGTCTTCCTAATTTTCTGACTCTTTCGCTTGCATCAAGTAACCACTGTTCCACTTTCGACCAAGGTTGACCAGCTAATCTTGCTTCTATTTGCGGTGCTAGTTTATCTAAAACTAAAACACCATTTCTTGGTATTGTTTCTGAAGGTTGTGTTCTCACAACAAAAGCACTACCGCTATAATTATCTACTAGCACACTAGGATATTCATTTATCCAATTATCCGTCACAAAGTAAAATTGTAACCAGCAACTAATGACCGCGCAACTGCCAAGTAAAACTATAATTTTTTGACGTTCTTCTATTTTTGGTATTTGAGTTTTTGCTTCTGTACCAGTTCCTTCAAAAAATTCTGGGATAGCAGTAATTATTGCTGAAATTGTTGGCCAAAGTACTATTGTTCTTGGTGTAATCACATCTTCTTCATGACCAAAGGCAAAAACACTGACTAGAAATCCAGTTATCAATGCACCGATGGGTAAATTTGTACCGGGAACAAGTAAAGGGTTGTCAGTTGTATACCACGCTGTACCAAGAATTAAAAACAACCATCCAAAAAAGGCTATTAAATCTTTTGCTAAACCGGAAGCAAGAGATGACATGAACCAGGAAAAAAGACTTAAATAAATTAATGTTTGCCAGGAATAAGCCCTAGGCGGAATTAGTATCTTTTTTATTCGTTCGTAAACATCTTCAACAACCTTAATAACACCAAATAAATCTCTAACTATTTGCATAGTATCTCCTCGTAATCATCATTATTTATGACTCAATGATTTACCTTCTTTTACAGCCTCTTTCCTAACTTCCTCACTTTGTCATGTCTATAAATTCCATGAGCGAATAAATAAAACTACAACTATAAGACTATAGCTGAGAGCATTCGCGATGAGGATACTGGTTACTATATTTGTATTTTGCCATTTTGTCCTAGAAGCACGCCGGGAATTACGTCTTATTGATGGTTGTATTTCCGGCTCGGTTTTTCCCGGTTCACTCAGTGATAACAACAAAATTCTTAATAAGATAAATTTAATTAAGAAAGTTCCAAAGAAAATTACAAAAGCAACAAAGATGATTAGTGTTTGGATATTAGGGGATTGGAGGCGATTGAAAAAGACATAGTTGATTAAGTCAGCTTTTATCGGTGGTGATAACACAGGTTCTATAAAGAAAAAGACTACCCAACCAATGACATTAGAAAAAATGTTGATAGCAATGGCATAAAAAATACTCGTTTTTTTGTCAAATTTTAGTCTTCTGTTTAAGATGTATCCTTCTATAGGAATTGAAACTAGAAGAAATAAGAAATTAAACAAAATGGCACCAGTGGGTAAAATTTTGGGAAAGAATAGCTCGGGAAATTCAAACATATGTGTTTTATCCGTAAATATAACTTAACTATTTCGCGCCCTTGCTCCTCACAGCTACTTTACGAGAGTATACCTCCAGTACTTAGATAGTAAGCGTTCAGCACTTCAGCCTTCAGCAATCAGCTTGCGATCGCCAGTTTCTCTGGCATTTTCTAGTTGTTTCGAGTCTCATTATAAACACCTCCATAGCTCATAAAAGCTCGACGCTGCGGTACAAAGGGCTGAACGCTTACCTTAGATAGATGGGGGCAATTATCTCATTCTTCTAGTCTTTTAGCATCTTTTTGTTTCACTTTTATTAATTGAGGGTGTGGGGTGTGGGGTGTGGGGTAAGAGCGGAGAAGGGAAGAAAGGGTAAATTTCTTTTCCCTACACCCTACACCCTACCCCCTACACCCCTCTTACCCCACACCCAATTTGGTAAAACCTTGTGTAATATGAGAGACTGCCACGTTACAGCTTTTCAAGTATATGACAAGGAACGGCATCGGTATTCGCACGGCACAACTGAGAACCTCACGGCTTACTGGTCAAATTCACGTTTATGATGGCGCGGGGAAAGGGAAGTCACAAGCAGCGCTTGGAGTTGTCTTGCGCTCTATTGGTTTGGGGATAAATACCCAAAATAATTTTAACCGTGTCTTGCTGCTACGGTTTTTAAAAGGACCAGAACGAGATTATGATGAGGATGGGGCAATTACAGCTTTACAAAGTGGATTTCCCCATCTTATTGACCAGGTTCGTACTGGTAGAGCAGAATTTTTTGGTCCTGATGAAATTACGGCTGATGACAAAGCTGAAGCGGCGCGTGGTTGGGATGTTGCTAAGGGTGCGATCGCCTCTGATTTATATTCGGTTGTTGTTTTAGATGAAATTAACCCTGTCCTGGATTTAGGTTTGCTTCCGGTTGATGAAGTGGTACGGGTGTTACAATCTAAACCTCAGGAGTTAGAAATCATTGCGACTGGACGTGCTGCACCCCAGCAGTTGCTTGATATTGCGGATTTGCACTCGGAGATGAAACCTCACGTTCACCAAGCTGCAGTCGCACAGGGAATTCAAGGGATTGAAATTTATACTGGTGCAGGTAAGGGTAAATCTACTAGTGCTTTGGGTAAGGCGTTAAAAGCTATTGGTAGGGGAATTAATCATCCGGGATCTACTCGCGTGTTGATTATGCAGTGGCTTAAAGGTGGTAGTGGCTACACCGAAGATGCTGCGATCGCTGCTTTACAAAAATCTTACCCAGAGGTGGTGGACCATCAACGCTGCGGTCGAGATGCGATCGTTTGGCGCAACTCTCGCCAAGAATTGGACTATGTGGAGGCTGAACGCGGTTGGGAAATTGCTAAGACTGCGATCGCCTCTGGTTTGTATAAAACTATTATTCTTGACGAGCTTAATCCCACAGTTGATTTAGAATTACTACCCGTCGAACCGATTGTTCAAGCTTTACTCCGCAAACCTTATGACACCGAAATCATTATCACTGGTCGCTGCCAAAATCAACCTGCGTACTTTGACTTAGCGAGTGTTCATTCTGAGGTATACTGCCACAAGCACTATGCTAATCATGGTGTAGAGCTTAAGCGTGGTGTTGATTTTTAGTAAATGGCTAATTGCTAATGGCTAATTGCTAATGGCTAATTGCTAATGGCTAATTGCTAATGGCTAATTGC